>NZ_JACJOD010000033.1 GCF_014695385.1 Trichocoleus sp. FACHB-46
CCACCTGACCCTCAACCTGCCATTGCTTCCAAGCGCCAATACGATGAGTCCCTAAAGCGTGAATTCATTGTCCTTAGCCATATCCCAGCTTCTTAGTTTTGTCAGTCAAGCAGCTTGCAAATGATGATAATCTGGATGCTTTTCGAGCTGGCTGAAGCGCTCAGCTTTGCGGTGCCCATCGTTTTTTAAGGACCCGTCAAAGGCAACCGTAAAATCTGCGGCAGCTTCAATCCGAGTCATTCGTAGTCTCAAACGAGCAATATCAGCTTCCAAATTGTTCACAGCTTCAGCGGCATTAAAGATAGCTTGAGGATACTGGTTGAGATGTAGCTTCATAGAAATTGAAAAGATAAGTTTGAGAATTTTTCAGCTGAATACAGTCATCACAATTGGCTTAGATGTGGCGATCGCCCCCTCCGAGTAATTGCCGTCTCCAACTAAGGAGTTCTTCTGGAGAAGGTGCTAGGGCTAGTGTGGGTAGCCACGCTGCGGATTGCGGGTGAACCAAGGCAGCTACTTCCTGACCGTTGTATGTAAGCCTAATGAAGTCAACGGAACTCTCTAGCCAAATTTGAACGTGCTCTCCTTGCAGCATCCAACTAGCCAAGCCGCAAAGGGGTAGAACAATAAACTCATTCAGAGGGAAGTTCTCTAACATCACCAAAGGTACGATGCAACCCAGTTCATGGTTTCTATGGGTGAGAACTATCGGATCTTTACCTTGTGCCCATTGCTGGCGCTGCCGAGTCAAATGATGGGGCAGAATGCGGAGAGGGAGCGATCGCCATTGACTCATGAAAGATCTCCATTGGGGCGGGAGAGAACCTCGACGTAAGCTCTTAGAAGAACTTCTATCAAGGAAGGCCCAACAAAAGCAGCATTGAACAACATGTGTTCGCCAGCATAGAGCTGAGCATTGTATTCTTTACAGCCTTGTTCAATGTATGGACCGACATCGTACCCGTACTTTAGAGCTTCTAATCGTCGAGTCAGAATTAACAACAGCCTCGCCTCATCGTCATCCGAAAGGACAGTAAGGACAGTGGCAATACCAGCTGTCATATCAATCTCAACACGAGCTAAATATTCTGGCTTACTAGGGTCATAGACTGCTAAAACAAATTTTTCATCTCCAAACTCAAAGGGATCAGCGCCTATTGGATCGCAAGCTCTGGGTTCAAGAGATACCAGCTTGTGAAAGAGCAAAGCAGGTATTGCCAAGGGCGGGGCATGAACTGATGACTGAAGTTTAGACTAACGGCAGGTGGAGATAGGCCACCTCCGCGCCGGACTTGAGCAACCTGGCACCATCAAAGGGGGCAGAGATTAAGCAGACTTTTTAGCCCCTGCTTTGGGTTTTCGGAAGCCTTTTTTGACAGTTGGATAGCGAATGCGACGAGAACGGGGTTGCCCTGGAGTCCAACCCGGCGACTTTCCGCGAGGTTTTGGCTCAGGTGCTGGTGTGCCAATCACCGCTAAAACAGTGGCAAAGGCATTGGCTACTCGGCCGGGAGAGAGAGTGGTAGAGGAGCGTTGCCAAGGTAGAGGAGAATCGTGTACCTCAGGTCTTGCTAACCAGAGTTGCCAGGTCAACAACGGCATTAAGTCACTCCAACGCTGGGACGCTTCAGGCGTTGCCAGCTGGGGCAGAGTCCAATGTAAGCGCTGTTTTGCGAACCGATACCAATGGTCAATCGAAAATCGACGCAAGTATTGTTTCCAGATTGTTTTGAGCGGGGGCTGTTCCACCCCAATCCAAATCAGCCACAAGGGCTTGAGTGGGGTCGTAGAAGAGGTAGACGTTCGCTCTACTCGAATCACAGACAGCACCTGAGTGGGCGCTTGTTTGAGGTGGAGCGAATGCCATATCTGTAAGCGCAGAGTTCCCCTCTTGACCTCCTCGACTGTCTGTTCCTCATCCGGTGGCCACCAAGTCGTCGCATCGTTGAGCTTGAAGACCTCTCCATGTTTTCGAGGTCGTCCTTTGCCAGCGTAAGCCGGAGGAGGACCGTAGAGAACTCTATTGGAGCGCAATCGAATCAGCTTGTCACAGGCAATGTCAGCGGTTTTCTGCAGGAACGGAGCACAGCCATACTCGGCATCCCACAACGACAGGGGACGAACGTTGAGCTTCTGGCACACCTGGCGTAATTGAGCTGCAGCCTTTTCAATTGGAGTTTCGGCACTGGTAATGCGCTCATGCAGCAGCGGTAAGGCCCAACTCCCTTCTGCTTCAGGAATCCAGGCCATCGTGCTGTAGCCATGCCCTAGTGTAATTGGCTTGGCTCCACTCATCGGGTTAGCTTGATGTTCATAGGTCCGCTCTCGCAAGGTCTGGGCCTGTAATCGTGACCAAGCGGTATGGTCTCCGGCGATCACGATTTGTGGTTGTGATCTGATCTCTTTGCTGTAGAGTTCCATCCATTCCTCTCGAGGAGGCTGACCGTCTTGCAGCGCCTCATACAAACTTGGCCATCGCCGTCGAAAGACAGGTGATACGGACAGTTCCGCGAACGAGGAGACGCTCCGACTTACCAATACCGCATCCATCAAGTCGAACAGGGCATCTCGTCCATTGCTCATCAGGGCGTAAGCTTGGTGCCGAAATTCCCGAAGCTTGGCAAAATGACTCATAGTCAAGTGATTTGATACGTCCTTGACTATTAAGCGGTCAGATCAGCGATCCGGCCGCTTTTCTTAACCATTTAGTCTAAACCTGAGTGATGAAGTGTTTTGCATAAGTTAACTGAGGTGAGCGATCGCCTTACGAATCCACTGGTCAGAGTCCTCTTCGCTTCGCAGTGAGTCATCTTTGACCTCTTGGTGCTCGATGACTTGGGCTATGTCAAGAAGTCTGAAGTGGAGACCTCTGTCCTCTTTGAACTCATTGCCCATCGTTATGAACGTAGAAGTCTCCTGATAACAGCCAATCAGCCCTTCAGTCAATGGGATGCGATCTTCAGCGACTTGATGATGACGGTGGCTGCCGTCGATAGGCTGATTCATCATGCGGTCATCTTGGAAATCAAGTCTCAGAGCTACCGCAGACAGGTTGCCTCTCAGCGCTCTCCGACAACCTGACCCTTCTCCAATCTCAACTACAAACTCTTCACTCACAGCGATTCCTCGGTTGTCGTTGCGATCTCGGGTTGTCATTTCGATCTGTAGTTGTCGTCGCGATCCCTGATTGTCGTTGCGATCTGAGGTCTCGATTGACGACACCCACTCACCAAGTCTCTGTCGCGACATGTCTATCCTCGGCTCTTCCAAGCTTTTGGTGAAGCCGAGAAAATGATTTTGCCGTTATGCAGCCATAATGAAGCGCTTGGCGAGTAGCTCTAAGTTAGCCCTGCCGTACATCTGTCGCTTTAGCATTTTCAACTTGTTGTTCAAGCCTTCGACAGGGCCGTTGCTAAACTCTGTCATGAGGCTCGCTTTGACCGCAGCATAGTCATCAAATAACCCTTTAGCAAACGTTTGCAAAGGTTTGAGAGCGCAGCTTACTGCCTTTAGCAGCCAGTCATCAAAGGCGTCTGCCTGCCGTTGTCTGAACAGTTGCAAGAACTCATCGGCCAACTCAACCAGCAGCAACAAGTCGGGATGCTGCTGGACGACTCGCTCTAGTAGATCAGTCTCTTCTGGCTGACGATTTTCTCGATTGAGTACGACCAAGTAGGCGGCTTGACGCGGGGTGAAGGGTGGCGACTGCGGGTCAACGACTTTTGGCAACGCTTGAGCGACTTTAATCCTCACTGGCGGTAGACCCTGTGCTTCGCGCAGTCCGCTAATGTAGCGTTGTAGAGTACGAAGAGAGCCTTCAAAGCCACAAGGTTTGAGCAATTTCATCAGGATGCTAGGCTCTCTAATACCTGAGTTCCACCAGTCTAAAAGCTGTGGTTTGTAGGGATCGAGTAGACTGTGTCCGAACGTGGGCCGGCGAGGGGGTATCTCTGGAAAGTCTGGTAAGCGACTGTAGCGTTCAATGCTCTTGAGGCTAATGCCTAACGTCTGAGCAATCGCGGTTTGAAGCCATCCCTGGGCTCGCAAGGATTTGATAGTCTTCTGTTGGTCTATTTTTCGTTGTTGATTCTGTCGTATTTGTTCTTGCGACTTCTCCGTAGCGGTTGGTTTTGGGATAGCCCAGACGGTTTCTTCAGGAGCGTCTGCGACGGTAGATTGATGCTGTGATTGTTCAGCCGCTTTTAGCTCGCTGCGGTAGCTCCCAAAAGCTTGCTCTAAGGTTTCACTCAAGTTCTTGACCAAGTGAAAACGATCTGCGACTTGAATGGCCTCAGGTGCGCCTGCGGTCATCGCACTTTTGTAGGTTTTGGAGCGGTCGCGTGAGAGCACTTCTATACCAGGGCGGGCCTGTAGCCATTCGACCAAGCTTTCTGCCTTACGGTCTGCCAGTAAGGCAATCGGTTGATGCGTTTCCAGGTCAACCAAGATAGTGCCGTAATTGTGGCCTTTGCGGAAAGCAAAGTCATCGACGCCCAATACCTTGGGGGTTGTAAAGTTCGGCAGCGAAAGTCGCTGAAGCTGGTTCAGCAGGGTACTGCCGCAGACAGCATAACCTAGGCAATCGCCTAATCGAGCACCTGTAGCACCCCCCAGCGCTAAGCCAATTGACTGTAAGCGCTGTATCAATCGCACAGTCTTTCTCGCCCAAGGGGCAGCCACTTCAGGCAGGCGCTCTGTGAAGATGCGGCGACGACACTCAGCGTTTGGGCAGAAAAACTTACACACTTGAAGAATTAGTCTCAGCCTGAAATGGACGCAGGGTAGGTCAGCTAGCGTTCGCTCATAGTGACTATGGATATGGTGAGTCAGACCACCGCATAGCGGGCAGGGGACTACCGTTTGTGTAGAGGAAAGATTCAGCAAGAGGCAATCGCCTGACTCAATGGCGTAGCTTTCCAAACGTAGCAGACTGGTACTGGGCAACAGAGCTTGAAGGAATTCCATGGGCAGATCACTGAAAGGGGTGATCTACAGTTTCCTCACTATCTCTCGGCTTCACCAAAAGCTTGGAAGAGCCCTATCCTCTTGACATTTAATATTGGACTCCTGACATTAAAGGAGGCGCAATTGTTGAGGTTTGTTAACTACAGGGAATAGTAGACGTATCCCCTTGCTCAGCGAGCTGTGAAGTTCCCTTCCTAAGAATGTTGTTAAAAGCTGTAAGTCGATATTCCGTGACTAAGCAGGTGCCATTGCGTCTAATTCTAGTCGTGCCATTTGTGCTGCAAATTTTTGTAGCAGTAGGCTTGACAGGGTATCTGGGGATTCGCAATGGTCAAAAGTCGATTAACAACGTTGTCTCTCAACTGCGCAGCGAGACCAGCAACCGGATCAATCAGCAAATTCTGTTTTACCTAGAAAAGCCCTACCTGATTAATCAAACGATTGCAGCTGGAATTTCGGAAGGACAAATTGACATCAAAGATATTGAAGCGTTAGAGCATTTTTCCTGGCGTCTGGTGGATAAAAACACGGTAGACTTCCTCCAAACTGGTACTCCTCAAGGAACTAGCGTTCTTGTTGAAAGGTTAGAGGAGGGGTTTATTGTGGCGCGGGCCGGAAACACCGATCTACCTAATCGCCAGAGCCACCGCCTCGATAGTCAGGGGAAGCGAGCTGAACTGCTGGAAACTAAAAAGTTTGACCCACGAACTCGCCCCTGGTACGAAGCGGCAGTGGAAGCGGGTGAGCCAATCTGGAGCAAAATGTATGTCGGGGCTTCAGGAAAAGCGACACTTTCTCTGTCTCAACCGATTTACGGCAAGACCGGCAACCTTTTGGGTGTGCAACATAGTAATTTTCGCCCTTCACGGATTCACGATTTTTTGAAAAGCGTGAAGGTAGGACAGACTGGACAAACGTTTATTGTCGATCGCTCTGGACACTTAATTGCTAGCTCGCTGATTGAGAAACCCTACACTATTCAGGACAAAGAACTAGAGCAAATTCCAGCGACAGACAGTGAAAATCCTGTTACTCGTGCCGTAGCCAAGGCTGTACTTGAGCGCTTGGGCGATGTCAGCAGCAATAGTGATGTCAGCAATAATCAGAGCCAGCAGCTTGATGTTGTGGTAGACGGCGATCGCCATTTTGTGCAGGTTTCACCGATTTACGACGAACAAGGAATTGATTGGTTCAGCGTTGTCGTGGTGCCTGAGGCTGACTTCACGGCAGAAATTGATGCCAACACGCGTACGACTATTTTGCTTTGTCTGGCTGCACTGGTTATTGCAAGCGTTTTGGGGATTTACACAGCGCAGTGGATCGCTCAGCCTCTTAAGCGTTTAAGCCAATCATCTGAAGCAGTGGCGGATGGGACACTGGATCAAAACGTCGAACTCTCAAACGTGCGAGAGCTAAATGTGCTGGCTTGTTCGTTTAATCGGATGACGCAGCAGCTACGCGAGTCGTTTACCAAATTAGCACAAACCAATGAACAGCTAGAGGAGCGGGTGGAAGAGCGAACAGCGGATCTAAAAGATACGCTGCAAGAACTGCAACGCACTCAAAATCAGATGATTCAAGCCGAAAAAATGTCGAGTCTAGGGCAGTTAGTGGCTGGGGTCGCGCATGAGATTAACAATCCTGTGAACTTCATTCATGGGAACGTGGTGCATGTAAGTGAATACACTCAAAATCTCTTGGCACTGGTCCATCTCTATCAAGCTGAGTTTCCAAACTCCACTCCAGAGATTCAAAACAAGATTGATGAGATTGACTTGGAGTTTGTGAATGAAGACTCCCTGAAGCTACTTGCATCCATGAAGCTTGGCACAGAGCGGATTCGAGAAATTGTTCATTCTTTGCGGAACTTTTCCCGGCTGGATGAAGCGCAGGTGAAAGAGGTCGATATTCACGAAGGCATTGAAAGCACGATAATGATTTTGCAGCATCGCTTGAAAGCCAAGGTGAACTCTCCAACAACTGCGCTGATCCGAGCTTACGGTGACTTGCCTCTGGTGGAGTGCCACCCTGGCCAGCTTAACCAAGTGTTTATGAATATTTTGGTCAACGCGATCGATGCTTTGGAAGAGGGCAACGCCAAGCGAACCTACCAAGAGATTAAGGATAATCCCAATCAGATTACAATTCGCACTGCCGTGATTGATGCAGAGTGGGTGGAAATTGCGATCGCCGACAATGGTTCTGGAATGCCGGAGGAGATCCATCAATACATTTTTGACCCATTTTTTACCACCAAGCCTATAGGGAAAGGCACCGGTATGGGCATGTCGATCAGTTATCAAATCATCACCGAGAAACATGGCGGTAAACTAAGCTGTTTCTCAACTCCTGGAAAGGGTTGTGAATTTGTGATTCAGATTCCTGTACGACTAAAAGAGTAGTAGCAGAAAAATGGTAGTCCTAAACTAGTAATGATTTTTTGAAGCGCGGGCAAAGCCCGCGCTTCAAAAAATCATTACCTCCAATACCACTACCGGAGAATTTTTGGTTCTTAAGGCTGAAAATTAATGGGTTAAAGCTTCTATCGACATAACCGAAACGCCTATTCCGATTAAGAATTATGAAGATTCTGGGAAGCCGATTAGTTCTATCTCCTACATCATCATACTAGGTACAGAGAATATAAGGGCGCTCGGTGTAGCAATTGGGTCATCAAAAGTAGGGAAATGGACCAACAAGGCTTTGAGCAAAGTTTGCAGCAAGAGCAAATGCTCTATGGAATTTGTGATCGGATTCGTCAATCGCTAGAGCTTCAAGATATTGTCTCAACTGCCGTAGAGGAAATCCGCGCCTTTCTCAAGATCGATCGGGTCAAGATCTATCACTTTGAGTCAGATGGGAGTGGGGCAGTGATTGCAGAGTCGATCGCCGATCAACGGTTGCCTTCACTGCTGGGCTTACACTTTCCCGCCAGCGACATTCCTGACTCTGCTTATGAACTGTTTCTGAAAGTCCGCCAGAGAGTCATTATTAACGTAGCAACTCAACATAAAATCTCAAGCCAGCTAGACGACTCCGCCACTAGAGAGCCGTTAACGGTTGAAGATGTGCGTTACGCTCCGGTTGACCCTTGTCATATCCAGTACATGCTGGGCATGGGTGTGATGGCTTCTTTAACAGTGCCAATTCTCCATCAAAACCACCTCTGGGGCTTGCTAGTCGTTCATCATACTGAACCCTATTCCTTCTCGGAGCGGGAACTACAGATTGTACAAATGCTGGTAGATCAAGTCTCGATCGCCATTGCTCAGTCCAATCTCCTGAAGCAAGTGCAGCCGCAAGCCCACTATGAACTGACGGTCAATCGGATCAGCAGTTTGTTGTATAACCCACTCGACCTGGCGGAAATTCAGCAAACAGTTTTAGAGGAAACGGTGAAAGCGTTGGGCGGATCAGGCGGTCGGCTCTACTTTGCTGCGGAACCTGTCAGTAGTGCAGCACAACTCTATACGATCGGCGTGCAACCCACTCACGCTCGTTTAGAAGAAAGCGAGGGCTGGAAAGCGTTGATGAACTGGTCAGCAGAGCCAAGCAGCGCCAAGCCAACCTATGAAGAAGTCATTACCGCTTGGGAGCAAGCTGGGCGGGCGCTCATCCCATCCCACACAGTTCATCAGCATGGCTCAACTGCCAATGGCATTCCCTCACCTTACGTTCTAGATCTAGCTCAGGCTGTCCTACAGGATGAACTGGCAGAGGCATTTACAGAGACACTCATCCGTACTGCCTTGATTGTGCCGCTTCAGTGTCAGCATCAATGTGTGGGCTGGTTAACTATCTTCCGAAATGGCTACGATACCGAAATTCTTTGGGCGGGTCGCTGTCATCCCGATGAACGCAATCAACTGCCGCGACGGTCGTTTGAGGCTTGGCGCGAAGTTAAGACGAAGCAAAGTCCGCTTTGGCAGCAAAATGAAATTAAATTAGCGCAGACGCTCGGCATTCACCTCTACATGGCAGCAATGCGAAAGCGGGTTGAGGCGCTGCTGCGGCATGAAGCATCCCACGATCGCCTCACCGAGCTACCCAATCGGCTCCTGTTTGATGAACAACTCTCCTTGGCGCTGCTGCATGCCCAACAGCAGGGTGAGATGCTGGCGGTTGCTTTTCTGGACTTAGACCGCTTCAAAATTGTCAACGACACGTTAGGTCATGTAGTAGGAGACCAATTGCTGAAGCAAGTCACGCAGCGACTGCAAGCCGGTTTGCGCAAAGGGGACATTGTGGCGCGTTGGGGTGGCGATGAATTTACCCTGCTCTTCCCGGACATTGCCTACGTTGAGGACATCAGCAAAATGGCTCACAGAATTCTGGAAGTGTTGAAGGCACCCTTTTTTCTGGAGCAGCAAGAGCTGTATATCAGTGGCAGTCTGGGCATTGCTTTATTTCCCTACGATGGTGAAAATGCGGCAACCCTCCTGAAGAATTCTGATACGGCGATGTACCGCGCTAAACAGCAAGGGCGAAACAACTATCAGTTCTACTCGCCAGAGATGAACACGACGGCGCGCGAGCAATTGGAACTGGAAACCGACTTACGCAAAGCGCTGACTAAAGATGAACTGTTGCTGTACTACCAGCCTCAAGTGGACATTAACACGGGTGAGATCATCGGACTGGAAGCGCTACTCCGCTGGCAGCACCCCCAGATTGGGGTGATACCCCCCAATCAGTTTATTCCGCTCGCTGAAGAAACGGGCTTAATTTGTCCGATCGGGGAATGGGTGATTAGAACCGCCTGCGAGCAGCATCAAGCCTGGTATGCAGCGGGTCTCCCGCTCATGCGGATCGCTGTGAATCTCTCGGCGCGGCAGTTTCAGCAGCGCGATTTGGTCAAGACGATTGTGCAAATTTTGCAGGAAACCCAGACGCAGCCGTGCTATCTCGAATTGGAAATTACTGAGAGCATTGCTATGCAAGATGTCGAGTTTACGGTGGCAGTCTTGCAAGAACTAAGACAGATGGGTATCCAAATTGCGATGGATGATTTTGGCACGGGTTACTCCTCGCTGAACTCAATCAAGCATTTCCCCCCACACACTCTCAAAATTGACCAGTCCTTTGTGCGGGATCTGCTGATTGATCCCAGTGACGCAGCCATTGCTAGAGCCGTCATTGCTTTAGGGCAAGGGCTTCATTTGAAGGTTCTAGCTGAGGGAGTAGAAACCGTTGAACAACTTGAGTTTTTGCGAACCCTGGGATGCCAGAGTGCTCAAGGATATCTCTTTAGCAAGCCTTTACCCCCTGTTGCCATCACTCAGTTACTGCGAGAGAAGACGATCCCAATTCAATTGGAGTCATCCACTCGACCCAAAGAAGGACAGTCTGCTGTAGCGATCGCCTTAGCAGACGTGGTGCACTCCGCCATAGCTGAATCGATCGAGCAGCCATTAGACATGATGGTGCGGCAAACGCAAACATTAGAACTGACGATTCGAGACCAAGAACAGCAGATTGCGAAGCAAAAGCAAATTAAAGAGGCGTTGGGGCTGCAAGTGCAGCAAGAAAAACTTGCGAGTAAAATCGCTGAGCAACTGAGCCGATTACGACAGGTTGAGGAGATTCTCAATTTCACGGTGGCTCAGGCGCACCAACTCTTGCAGGTCGATCGCCTGATTGTTTACCGCTTTGACCCTAATTGGAGGGGCACGGTTGTAGCCGAAGCTGTGACAGAGCCTTGGTCATCACTGCTGGGTCTTGCCATTGATGATTGCTGTTTTCAGGAACAGTACGTTCAATATTATCGAGAGGGACGGACGCGAACCGTTGATGATATTTACGAGGGCATGCTGGCACCGTGCCACATTGATTTGCTTGCCCGCTTTGAGGTTCGTTCCAACATGGTCGTACCGATTCTGCAATGTGAAACCTTATGGGGGTTGCTCATTGCTCACCAATGCCAGCAACCGCGACACTGGCAACAAACAGAGCTTGTGCTGCTTAATCGCTTAGCCGTGCAACTGGGCGTAGCAATTGAGCGGGCTGAACTCTATCAACAATTGCATCAGCAACCTCATCAACAGCCTTGATTTCACGGTGATGTAGTGGCTGAAAACAATCAAACCCATCGCTTAAAAGTCAGCTTGATGCTGCCTGAGCGGAGGGTGCCATAATTTCACCTAGGTTTTCAGTGTCGACAAGCACTGAATGGAAGTGAACCTCAAAAAGATTGAGGATAGGTGGAGTTATCACTAAGTGCGAGATCGAAAGTTGTGCAAAGCTAAGCAACTGTATATTGACGTTCATTCCATCAGGCATCTGAACCAAAGCGATCGCTGAGCAGTACGGCTGCATAGGAGCAAGCCTTGGATTGCAGGACTGCTAGCCAAGATTGGGGCGGGGGAATTGATAGTAGTACCAGCGCCACCAAAGGCAAGGGATAATGAGTGATTACGACTGCACTACTCAGGGCGATCGCGCTCCTGCCAGCCTAGCCAGCATTCACCACTCATGTTTTCACAGCTACAAGCAATAAATACTTCTGTTTGTAGTTTTCATCTATGCCTCTCGGTGTAGAAAATACAGCCATTCCCTACCAGCTTTTCTACTGCCATGAGCACCAAGACGACACAAGTGGCACTTTACTCCATCTACGTTGAACAAAGTGCCGTTGTGCTGTACCTCGACAATGGATTGGATGACAGACGAGGCCGTTTTCTCTCTAGCCAAGCAGACTATCAAATGGCTTATGAATTTGCCCTGCAATTAGCCAGTCAAAAAGGATTAACCTTGATCAACCAGGTTGCGGAGACTGGCAACTAACAGCGATCGCCCCCTACTCAGACGGCCCTAGAAGCTGGATAACAATTTCTATCAGTGCATCTAGCAGGACTGGCTTCGTGAGGTATTGCTGAAAGCCCAGTTCTAGCGATCGCTCCCGCCATTCCTTTCCGGCATAACCCGTCAAAGCGATCGCGGGCACCTGCCATCCTAAATCTGCTTCTAAGGTGCGTAATTCTCGAATGAGTGAGAAACCATCCTCAAACGGGAGCCCAATGTCGCTAATGAGCAGGGTGGGATGCAACTCCTTAAACAGCTTAATCGCTTCTGAAGCGGAGAGTGCAGAAGACACATTGGCCCCACATTCCTCAAGCGTAAAAGTTAGCAGAAGCAGGGTGTCAATATCATCATCAACCACAAGGATTCGTTGCCCCAGCAGCAGTGACCGCTGGCTCATTTTTCTGCTGCTCCTGTAAGCACCTGCAATCTACTAGTGTATTTAAGCACTAATACTTAGGGATTAGACATCTGGGAAATAGAAATAAGCAGACTCTACCTTTAGCTAGGGTAGTTTTGTATCTTAAGGTACTTAAATAAAGCAGTTGTTATGATGAGTCTCTGTGGAAGAACAGTTCTCACCCACGCAGAAGCAAGAACAAAGCTATCGCGCAGAGTTGGTTAAGTGGGGAATAGAGCTTGAAAAAGCGATCCAAGTTGCCAGAATTCTGGCCTTAAACATTCCCAACGAAAACTTGAGTGCCAGTGAAGTCGAACTGGTTGAGGAAGTCTGCAAAAAGTGGTTTGAGAAACGGAAGCAGTGGGAACAGTTCAAGCAAGTCATGGCTCAGTATGGTACAAGTCTTGAACAACTCAGCTGGGAGGATTACCAAACAGCAACCCAGCGCCCTGAGAAGGACTCAACAGCCACATCCGACAGCGACGAAAAGGGGCAATGACGGGGTGATATTGACTCAACCGCAGGTCTGTTAGGTATAGTGTGAGACAAAGCAAAGTAAAATCAAGTTCCAAAAGGTAAGCGATCGCTCCTCTAGGTAGAAGAGGGAGCGATCGTTTTTTTAGTAGCGCCCGCCCCGCCTGGGTTGGACCAGCGGGCGCGGTTGAACAGAAAGTTACAGTTTTGAATGAGGAGCGGAGCTGATATAGGGCAAAGAAGTGCAAGATGAGCTGGAAAGCTTAAACTGGCCTGGGTTTTGGAACATCGATCGCAGCAAGGTTCCGAATCAGAATGATTGCGCAGCACCTAAGTACAGATACCGTCTTGGGAGTCAAGCCTTAAATTTTGCGGTTGGAGATCGCGGGAGCCCTTTTCCTACTCAAGTGAGCAGACAAAAATGGATGAGGACAAAATTGCCTCAGTCGTTAGGCTATCCGTTATTGGAATACCAACATTACCCCATCAGTAACCTGAAACTGGCAAGCCCTATAAGTAGTTTTTACCTGGTGCTGGGGCTGACTTAGACTACAATGGTTAGTATTGAAGAGAAACGCTGGCTTTGAGTTCATTGGAGTGAACCTAACCAGCGCTCTCCTAGCTGCATTGCTTTGACGATCCTTCACTTCAGAACACGCCCTCTACAGCAGTCTGGAATGGTCGGTCATCGGTCGAATACAGGTATTTATACCTATTATAGGTCTATAACCCAACATTAATACTTTGTTTAGCTTAGCCAGGTGGGTAAGTTATTTCATTGCAGGGGTTTGAGGGTGATTGTGTCATCAGCACCCAACACGCCACGCAGAGCTTTTATAGAACCGATTTGAGATCTCAGGAAGTGGCTGCAAGCCGCTTCAGCATTAGCCTGGCAAAGCAGAGGTTAATTTTAGTTTTTGCATGAGATAGAGTTCGCTCAAAGTTTTTTACCAAACTTTTACACCGCTCCATCCAAGCATTGGATCGTTCGATGACCCATCTCGCTACTGCTGGGACAAATCCAGATTTTCCTTGCGCTGCCTTCTCTGGTTTCGAGGGCGTGCTCGAAAGTACCCTTTGGGAAGCAAGCTACAAACCTGATTTTTGTCATGATCTGAGGATAAATCTTCTCCAATTCTTCAATCAAATAATCAATGTGATAGCCGTGGTCTAGGAGGAGGGTAATCTTGGGAATATTGACCGGTTTTGACTTGAAGTAGTCGATGTGGAGCCTCAACATTTCAACCAATCCCGCATCATCTGAGACATTAGCTGGAGTGCAATGGGCGAATAAGGAAAACCCAAGCGTATCAACGGCTAAATGCCTTTTAATGCCATTGGTCGCTTTGTCAAAACAAAACCCCTTTGAGTCGACACTGGCATTGCAAGTATTCTTCACAGCTTGGGAGTCAATGATGATTGACGTTGTCCACTTTGCCTAGGGCCTAACTAAGTTCCAGGTTCAAAGGCTTCTGAGCTAGTTTGAACTCGTTAAGTTCCGGCGGTATTGCTGGAAAAATGCGTCTTGAAAACGACTCTTAAGCGATCGCTGCCTCCAGGCTTAGGCCTTTTGTGTTAGCTCTTGGGGAGAGGCGATGCGGCTCAATCTAGTTAGCTAGCCAATGCAGTGTAGTGAGATTCAGAGGTGATTGCTTCTGAGGAAGGGGCAGAGGTTGCTAGATGCTGAGTTCTTAAGCTGACCCACACCTTGTACTCAGTTCTCTTACAAGTGATGCAAACTTCAGCGCCATGCTCGGTTAACGACACTGCCAAAGCAAAAGCTCTTTGCCTATCTTCAGCCCCGTATGCCACACAAAGGCGATAGATTTCCTTGTCAGAGCACATACCCTCAAGGAGTTGGTTCTGGTGCCAAAACTTGAAGGGTTGAACGAGGTCATGGGAGAGCACTAGGGGGTACATGAGAAACCTGTGGTGTCACAAACTCATTATTTGTTAAGTTTTGAGAACACCGTGTGTCTAAAGTCACACTTAGTCGAAACTTCAATTTCTGAAGGGAAAAAACATAAAGCCGAAACAAAATAACGACGCGATCGCCCCCTCCAATTGCAACTTCGACACTTCTAGATACCGTTGAAGCGCCTGTAAGCTCCTGTGCCCGGATATCTCCTGAATCACCCGCAGCGGTATCCCTGCACTACTCATCTGGGTCAAAGCAGTTCTTCTAAAACTGTGCGTACTCACTCCCACCAGCCCCAGACGATCGCACGTCTCCCTAAGAATCTCATCGGCTGACTTCGGATTGATATGCTCACGCCCGTGCCGTCTGGGGAAAAGATACTGCTTACCCGCCCTACTCCGGTAAATCTCCAGGTATCCCCTGAGAACCGAATTGACCGGAATCTGCCGCGTCTCCTGTTTTCCTTTAGTGTTGGCCTTACGCAAGGTAATCTTCATCCTGACCCCGGCTGCGTCGTAAGCATCGGTAGTGAGCATCGAGCAAGCTTCACTGATGCGGCATCCGGTGTAGAGGCAGATAACCAAACAAGCACGGTCGCGATCGCTGCCAAACGCCTTAAATAATTTCCCAATTTCGTGGGGTGTTAACACCTTGGCTTGACCGTGGCCGTCTACCTTCATTCCACCCACCTTGGTTCTACCTGAAGTAAGTCAATCAGCTTTACAAGCAAGCGCAACCTAATGGTGTGGCGAACTACATTTTTTCAGGCGATCGCCTTCTAGCAAACTGAGAATTTAGGGTTAGTGCTAACTATCTCTGGTGAATTGAAATTTGTAGCTATTCATTAAAATAAAGATTTTAATGATTTTCATTCAAGTAAGGAAGAACACATTTTTGTGATGAGAAATTAAGGAAAATAAAGTTATTACTTCTGATAGATGTTTTATGTTGCCCTTAGTGGTGTCTCACGAGCTGGTCCACTTCTTTAAGTTTTTGTATGACCACGAGATTCGCGAAGGGATGTGTTCTGAAAAAGAGCTGTACTGCCTTTGGGACAGCTTTCCTGCTAGTAGCAGACAAAAAGCTTTTGCCGTAGCAATGGACTTGGCAGAGCAAGGCAGTCAAGTGTGCATCACTTGTATGAGAGCAGAGTATAAGATTTGGGTGAGCTTGAGAACGCTACCTCTGAGTTCCGCTATTGCTCCTGTGGCTCAACCCATGCCAGTGGCTGCTTGAAGGGCCAGTTCTAATTGCTGAAGCTTGCATGGTTGGAAGGGAAATTGTGGTGCTATTGTCCTCCTCATCGGATCGCCCGCGATCGCCTCTGTAAGATGGAGCAGTGTGCCTGATGAGTGGAACGAACGACTAACTCTACGTCTGACGGCTGTGCTAATCCTGCCAAGCCTGTAGGTTTGGCAGGCTAATTTCAATCTCGTCCCCTCGTACCAAGGATCTGCTGTAGCATGGTATCCCAGGAAGAACTGAAGCTCGCAGTTCCATCTCAGCAATCACCAGCCACTGAGCATGGCGAAGCCTGGTTTCGTAAGCTAGCCGATAATTTGCCGGGAATGATCTATCAGTTTCGCTTGTCTCCCGATGGGGCGTTTAGCTTTCCCTTTGTGAGCTTGGGCTGTCAAGAATTATTTGAGCTGGAACCCCATGAAATTCGAGAAAATGGCCTGCGGCTGGTGAGTCTGATTCATCCAGAAGATCTCCCTGGCTTTGACCAATCGGTGGCTCACTCTGCTCAAACCCTCAACCCCTGGCGCTGGGAAGGACGCTTTTGCTTACCCTCAGGACAAATTAAGTGGATTGAGGCTGCTTCTCGTCCAGAGCGCTACCCGAATGGTGATATCGTCTGGGACGGCATGTTGATGGATGTGACTCGTCGTAGACAGGCAGAAGAGGCACAAGATCAGACCCAAGCAGAACTGCAAGCGCAACAGGAGCTATCCCAGCTCATTCTGAACTCGATGAATGATGGGGTGATTGTGGCTGATGAAGCAGGCAAGTTTTTGGTCTTCAACCCAGCCGCAGAGAAGCTCTTTGGCAATGGAGCCATGGAGATTGATCAAGCAGATTGGTCGGAGCACTACGGGCTGTTCCTTCCAGACACCGTAACGCCGTTTCCAATAGAAGCCCTGCCCTTGGTCCGGACACTCCAGGGTGAGGAGCCACAGAATGTCGAGATGTTTATTCGCCATGCTCAAGCACCAGCGGGGCTCTGGTTGCTCATTAGTGGCAAACCGCTCAAAGATGCCACAGGCAACTTAAAAGGCGGCATGATTGTCTGTCGCGATGTCAGCGATCGCAAGGCGACTGAAGCCCAACTCCAGGACTATGCAGAGCGTCAGGCAATGCTCAATCGCTTAGCCACTCAGATCCGTCAGTCCCTGAATTTAGATATCGTGATTGCAACCACGCTTCGAGCCGTTCGGGACTTGCTAGAGGCTGACCACTGTACCTTTTGCTGGTTCAACCCTGAGGTGGAGCCACCGACTTGGGAAGTCGTCAAGGAATCGAAACGGAAGAGCTATTCCAGCTTTTTAGGACTTTACCCAGCTGATATCGTTGGTTCGGTAACCCGATTGATTCGCGAACAGCCAGTTATCCAAATTGACACGGTTGCACAGTTTAGTGATCCGATTTACCGTTCACGCTTGCGAAGCTTAGGGATCAAATCTGCAATTCTACTGCCGATTCCCACCAACTCGGAGCGTATCGGTTGCTTGGCTTGTTATCATCTCAGCCAGGCTCATAGCTGGACAGCCAGTGAGATAGAACTTCTGCAAGCTGTAATCGACCAACTGGCGATCGCCCTCAACCAAGCAGAACTGTATCAGCAGAGCCAAACCAAAGCCCAAGAACTCGCCCAGACTCTGCAAGAACTCCAGCGCACCCAGTCCCAGATGCTCCACAGCGAAAAGATGTCTAGCTTGGGTCAATTGGTGGCGGGGGTGGCCCACGAAATCAACAATCCGGTGAACTTCATCTACGGCAATCTCACCCATGCGGAGGACTACACCCAAGATTTGTTGAGGTTGTTGCATCTGTATCAAAAGCATTACTCCGCACCCCATCCAGAAATTCGAGACGAGGCAGAGACAATAGACCTGGAATTTCTCCAGGCAGACCTACCCAAACTCCTCACCTCTATGCGAGTAGGAGCGGATCGCATTCAAAAAATTGTTACTTCGCTCCGCACCTTCTCGCGTATGGACGAGGCCGAGATGAAGGAGGTGGATATTCATGAAGGCATTGACAGCACCTTGATGATTTTGCAGAACCGTCTCAAGGCCAAGTCGGATCGCCCGGAAATTCAGGTGATTAAGCAGTACATCAGCCCGATGAGGGTGGAATGCTACGCTGGGCAACTAAACCAAGTATTTATGAATATCTTGGCGAATGCAATCGATGCTCTAGAGGAAAGTTTTAGCAAACGCATCCTCGATAAAGCTCCTACGATTACCATTTGCACAGAACGGGTGAACTGCGAATGGGTGAGAATTGCGATCGCGGACAATGGACCAGGCATACCATTGGACGTGCAAAAGCAGCTCTTTGACCCCTTTTTCACCACCAAACCACTGGGGAAGGGCATCGGCATGGGGATGGCAATCAGCCATCAAATTATCATGGAAAAACACAGGGGCAACCTCATCTGCTGCTCTGCTGCGGGTGAAGGAACTGAGTTTATCATCCAAATTCCTAGCGCTCAGTCCGTAGTTAAGCAGTAGAGGGGTATGGCAACGATTCGTGTAAAAAAGGGCCATTTGCTCACAACAAGTATAAATGCTTATCGAGATTCCCGATTAATCAGTCAATTTATAGGTTCTAATTAATAGCTTAATGAAGTCTGCATAGTTGCCAGACACCGCAACTAATCAAACGATTTTGCGTAGTTCTAGATTTTTGGCTCAACGAGAAATCAAGGGTTTCAGACCATAACTAAACGGTGATTTAGTTTAAATTCAGCCCCATTGCTGAACATACCCGATCCTGCAACATGTAGAAGGCTGGTCAGGGGATTCTAGAGAGTCTGTCAACAACGCCGCTAAAACAGGCTTAGTTGCCCTGTTGGCTCAATAGTGTTTGTAATTTTGCTTTTCCCGGGGCCAGACTTAGCGGACGGTGCGATCGCTTGAGGCTCGACTTTAGGAGGAGACTTGGAGTTAGCCTCTGGCTCGCGGCCCAATAGCTTGGCATATCCTCGGGTGCCTTCGTTGAAAGTTTGTTTGCAATCCGGACATGTGGCACTATCGAGTCCAATCACAACTCTTAGATGCTGACAGGGTAGTTGTGACGGCTTAGGCTCTGCTGAGGCGATCGCCTGTTCAGGAACTACTTGAGGAGTTGGAACGGGCTGTTGCTCAATCTTTGGTAACTCTTGCGCCGAAGAGGTTGGAGGCTCCTCGTTGGGGTTTATGTCTGGTAGACAAGTAATGTCGCCTGGGCGAAGAGTTACCTTGGATCGATATCCCATCTGACCAATGTAGGACCAAACCTCACCAAACCGTCGCCAGACTTTCACGATCGGATCTCCACTTCCTTCATCCAGATCCTTAACAGTCACTTCAGCAGCTTCGGCAGGGGAAGGGTGAGGGATGAGGGATGAAGGGTGAGAAGTGGGGAGTGAGGAGTGGGGGCTAAGGGTCGATTGCCAAGCTGTAAAGCACTCAGGGCAGAGTAAGGACCTCCCTTCAGCCTGCCACGGCGTTAAATGCGACGCCAAGTAGTATGCCCCTTCCAAAGCTCCACATAAGCGAGGCTGCTGTTTAGATAACCCAACGTGCCGTGTAGTAGCCTGACCCGCTTGAATAGGGGGTTTACCCGACTCAATCCATTGCTTAACCTGGGATACCCGCTGTCCAATGCCACCACTGCCAAAGTGAACACGTGTGGTGGGAAATAGTTCGTTGAGAAAAGTTTCTGCTGATGTTGAGTGATCAGCGATCGCTTCTAGATAGTCCTTACCCAAGTCAACATAAATTTCCTGATAAGGGTGCTGAGCCAGCGCTTTAAGGTTAGCTCGAACCTGAAGGCGCAGGTCGTCTGCCCTGGCTTTAGACATCCGGCGATCGTAATTGGGAATTTTATGGCTGTGAGAGATCAACCCAAACTCTGCTGACAAAATCCAAATAGACAAGTCTTTAGGTAAGCGATCGCGCTCCTGAAACTTTGCCAACATCTTGTACATGGGTCCCGTGTAGCGGCAAATGGCAGGAATAGGAGCCTCACAATCATCTTTGGATTGGGAGCAACCAATGATTAGTAACTTGTTTGTTCCTGCCAGAAGTTTTGACCTCCTTGCTTGGTACACCTGAATACAAGCAGAGCAGATACCTGCTAAGTGACTCAGCCTGAAGCAGGTAGTACTGATGGCATCAGTTGTCTGTTCGCCGCATAGCGCCGTAAAAGGAGTGAGTTGAGCGGCATCGTCATCTTCAGGGAAGTCTGCTAAATGGTCACCACTAGACAGGTCTGCGGGTATTGGCTGTGGAGGTGGAGGGGGTTCTAAACCTGAATCAACTTGTTCCAGCTCCAGCTGGCAAGCAAGCACCTGCTCAGCTTTGCTGTTGTCCCACTCTACAGTTACCCACGGCTCCAGCCAATCATTGGGGCGATCGCGATGAGGAGAGAACCAACGAACGACACCCGCTCCCTGATTGCACTTGGCAGCACGAGTATCTCGAACGCGATCGCCTACTGAGAGTTCAATCCTTGATGACAAAGTAGAACTAGGCGAGATCAGTACTGGCAGGAAGCAAAGTGTTTTAGGGACTAAGGCGTCATAGTCACCACGTTGCGCCTTATCCAATATCTGCCCGTGGCACTTCACTGGGTCATCCGGGCTCAACATTTCCCCAGCCTCTGCACACCAGCAGGCCTTGCACTTACCCTTCAGCTCTGGCGGTGTTGCTTCATCTGGCGATTGACTGGCATTGGATATGAGAGCGGCTAGTTTGTGTTGAGCCGCTTCAAATTTCGTGCGATCGCCTTTGAAGATGTTCGACAGCACCGAGCTGTCAGAGTAGCTTGAGTGGGGAAATAGCAGTTCTTCTGCATGCACCTTTGCATAAATGCCCTGTAGAGTCTCTGGGCAGGTACCAGCCTCCAGATGGTCAGCGATCGCTCTCAGTCCAGCCTGCACCCGGATCATCCGTTCCGCATAGGCTTCGGGGTGCTGCGCTGGATGCTTGCCCCTGCGACAAACAATGGTTGAGCCAGAAATTATTTTTTGAGTAATTTCAATATCACTACTGAGGTTGTCGGCTGCTGAGCGAAGCCTAACAATTTGCTTCTGAACTTTTTCAGATGCCGTTATACGCTTGCCTTTTATCTCCTGATTAATCTTCCAATTAGAAGGAGCACACTCAACCATCTGAACATCAATACCGGAAGTATCTACCCCAAATTTCCTTAGCTCATCCTCCGTGTACGCCCAAGCTGCCAAATACACAAACAGCCAAGGGGGCTTGGATGATTCGTCCCGCAAGGACACTGCTACCCCATCAGTAGTGATTATGGTAGTTGCTGTGTCCATTTCTGACAGTTCTTCCGCTGTCCAGCCCCGCTTATGAGCTTTATTAGGGTCATAGCCAATCCAACAAAATTGAGGTTCACCAACCTTGTATTGACGCTCTTTCAGAGTGATGGAAGTTTCTAGAGATGTCGCTTTAACCTGGTGGTATTGAGCATCTGAGTAGTCACTGTCAGACTCAAAGATTACTTCCTCTTTGGGTACCTCAGCCTCTAGCTCTTCCTGGCAATCTTCATCTCCATACAAATCATTGGTGGCCAAAGAATCCGAAGAAGGTTCAGGAAGAACCTCGCGAATTGCATTTGACAACACTCGATATTCCCTACTCCCATCGTAGGAAAGCTCGATTCCCAACGAGTGAACCAGCAGAACATCAAACACGATGTCTTCATTTATTTCCCTAGGTTTAAGCCTGCGATCAAGAGCAGACCGACTCACGGGGATAGTGAAGCAGTGACCTGAGTAGCCTTCTATCGTTCCGTCAAAGGTTGCGTTAAATGTATCTTCGCCAAGCACCTCAACAATGACACCACGCTTTCCGAAGTAAAGGCCATCAGCCGTTTGAGCTGAGTAGACAACACATTCTCCAACTTCGCCCTTGACACCGCCATTCCATTCCAGCATTTCAGGTAGAAACTCCTTGTGGAGTCGGACGCGATCGCCTGCCTTAACTTGAACCCTATTGACTGGGGGAGTGGAATTTTCGTGAAGCCTAACTACAATGTTCCAATCCTTGCTGCCAACAAAAGTATCATCACCACTGAAATGGCGCTGCATTCGCGCATGAAAATAGTCTGCTACTTCCCAGATCGATTCTGAGTCAATGACATAATGCATCCACTTAGAACCAAACGGCGATTCAAAGGTTAAATGGATACCATCTCTAAGATCAGGAGTGAGAACTCCCCTCCAATTCCCGTCCTGAATTTCTACCTTCTCTAACTCCGATTCAAGCTGTTTCTGCCGTCGCTGCAAAATCTTGATTTTGGTTTTCCCTGATTGTTGTTGCTCTAACGCTTGGATAGCGCTCTGAATGGTTAGCAAATCAGCATCAGCCAAGGCCTTTTCAAAGTCATTGAAATATCGGCTCTTTACAGGGCCTTCAATGAGCTTGCACTCATTCCAGTCCCGCTGTCGTTGGTCTTGGCGAGGCTTGAAGAATTCAGGATAAGGGCGATCACTCATAGAGCCTTATTGCTCTCCTCTGAATTTGGTGTGTAGCGGTAAGATCTTTCGCCCTCCGCCATATCAATGCAGACCCAGCCGCGATCGCGGGTTTACAACCAATCCACTGACCAGTAACCGTCCATCACGGCTGCTACTTGCTCACTCAGGTGGGTTAAAGCTGTGAGTGTTTCTGGGGTTTCGTCATTCAGCTCTGCTAGCAGTTCTTGCCAAAGAGGTTCTTCCGTATGCCCAGCGATCGCGCCTGGAGGCCAGTAGGGCTGGTGGTGTTCTACCTTGCCGTCACGGATGAAATATCGCCGTTCTTTGGTAATAGGTAGACCATGAAAAGCGTGAAATGCGGGCTCTGTTTTGAGCAACTCACGCACGGCCCAAACACGGGTAGGCAGGCCAAAGAAGTCTACGCAGACTGAGAACTCAACGAGATCAACAATGTGTTGACCAATGACATTCGAACACGGATGGTCAAGATAACAGGTGCGGAGCCAGTCATGCTTGCCAGACGTATGTCCAGTACGAAGAAAGCAGGGATACCCTAAGCGATCGCCCGCCGCCTGAATTGCGGAAACGAACTGTGAGAACCCTTCTGGAACCGTGTTTTCTAAAAGCTGATCCAGGTCAATATCTGTGGTGATGATTTCGGTTTTAGGGACTGGAATCCCTTCAACTTCAAGCTTTGGGAACCAATAGGATAGGCAGCTTTTATTTTCTGTCAGCATTATGATCGCTTCCGCTAAAAGGGCTTGCCGTCATTGGTCAGAGCAATAGTTTGTTGCTCTAGCTGGTCTTGAAATTCATAATTCCTCCGAGAAACCCCGTCCTCTTGAGGCAGGGAGGGATAGGAGGGGTGGCTGAGTGGGGTTCGATGCCCCCGAAGCGACCACCCCAGTATTTCGGGCAATCAGCATGACTTTAGATGCCGCAAACTGCCCTAATCGTTTCCAGTTGCAATCGCTCACTGAAACATGCTTTTGAGTGTCACCACTCACCCAACCGATTGACACTCTGCCAGCCATTTCCGCTTGGACTAGATCACCTTTGCGGAATCCATGACGGGTCACGGTGCCCCCATATCTGCGACGCACCCCACCTTTAGCAGGCACCATCAAATGCAATTGCCGCTTTGATATGGGTGGACGGCGAATGACTCGAAATAGCGAGGCGGTGATTTGAACAGAACCCATCCACTGATGTCCATGAGTATTAGCAGTGTGAAATGATTCGTACTGAATAAACTCGGAACAAGCTAAGGCCAAACCATCCACAGCATGACTTTCAGGTGATTGAGATGCTTTGGCCTTGGTCTTAACTAGCCCTAGCTGAGTTCGGAGCTTAGCTGTTTCATAGCCAAGCTGCGTTTTAACGGGAGCCAGCTTTGACAGCCAATCCAGCATCACCCGTTGACCTACCATCACCGGAGAGAAGGATTTAGAACCCCTTGCCTCCACGTATTCGTAGACAATCTGGCTGACTGGAAAGAGCTTGCACAATTCAGTTACCACTCGCAATTCAAGCTGGCGATTAGCTCTGACGCTAGCGGGTAATTTACGTTGCTTGCGATTATCAAATCTGACTTGACGATGGGCGCGTTGGGAGTAGGCAACCTTGCGGTTAATTCTCCGCCCTCTGCGGCCCCGTCGCATCATACGGCGTTGCTCCATCCGGTCTTTGACCGTTTGAAATGGCAATATCAAATGAGCTAGAAACAGAGTCGCTTGGGCAGATTGCACTCCGATGCCGGAATACAATTTGCCTGGATCGACACCAACGGCAATGGGTTGAGTGTCACGGCCTGATGGCTCCTGAGTCAATTGCACATAGAACAAACCCAAGTCAGACCAACGTTTAATGGCTTTGCCACTGGCAAGCCACTTTCTCGCTCTGGCTGGAGTGGTTGGCATGAGCGGTTGATTGTCGTGAGATATGACTGGAATTCGCATTGGTATAACCCAAATTGCTTTGTTTTAGTCCCTTCGCCCACCGCTAACAGGATGTCTTGGCTTTCCCAACGACTGAACCAATCAGCCTTAGAAATAATCCGAACTAGGGAGACATTCGGAAGTCTGTACCAGTTAGCGGCTCAATGGGCTATTCAACACTTGCGTCAACCGAATTGGTTCAGTCAATCCCCGTCCGCTCGCGACGGGGTAGTTGAACTGTGACTCAAGGGCAGCTTCTGTACGAATAGGCCAACCTCGCCGTCGATCCAAACTTTGAACCCGCTGAACAATATCCGGGAAAGGATAGCGCCCTGAGAGCTTCTCTGGCTTCAACGCTCATAAATTATTTAATAGCGATATAATTTTTATATAATTTAGCAGATACAAGCATTGATTTATTGTTTTTATTTGTCATATACTTAAACTTCTTGAAAGCTTTAATTAAGTCAGGCTAGAGAATAGATCTCCTAAAGCGATGTCCAGATTAAGCCGAAACTGAGTGACTTGCAGGACGAGGATTGATTCAAAAGACCTACTGCTGCAAGGGTTTAGCGAACTGCGGTAAGCAACTTCAATCTGTACTTGAAGCTCTCGAATCTTCTGTTGCAACAGGGTATTAATAGGTGCCCAGTGGGCTTTGTCTAATTCAATGCCATAAATTTTGGCATGGTGCTTAATCTGATCTGGCTCGATGTTGAGTAGCCGCTGAATATAAGGCTGCAAACAGATATCAGCAAACGTCTCGTCTAGTGTCAAAGCCGCTAAAAGCAGGATATCGGGGCGTTGCTCAATCGAGAGTTTTAGAGGGTCAGCATCTAAAAAGCCCCCCTGAGAAATGGCCTCGTACAGATACTCTTCCGAGTAGAACACCTCGGCTAACATCAGCCCTAACGGTTGTACTAAAAATTGGTCGCTGCCTGTATGGGGCTGTAAGATATAGGGCTTTAAGAGGTGACAAACATCCTTTGTTTCGATGTCTCCAAGCAACTTGCTTAGAAGTTCCAAATGAACAGCGAGAGGCAACGACTCTTCTCTTGAACCTTCAACAGCTGGCGATCGCCACTCCTCATCAACCAAGGCGGTCAGAACCACCACATCAGTACGGAAATTCATTGCTTCAATTAAAGCTGCTGAGTCAATTTGGGTACTGCCAGCAACATGAGCGGTCATCACGTCATAACCCTCATTCATCACTCTGGCAAAGAAAAAATTGAGTGGAAACTGAAAGCGCTTGCTCTGCCTATCTTTGAAACTCAATTTTCTAATTGTTTGCTCGATTTGTTGGAGTTAAGGCTCGATCGAAACATAGACTGGGTTTTAGAATTCACTTTAGCAGAAGTGATGAAACAGGGATAATCCCAGAGCATTTCGGTGATCCCCTCCTCCAGCTCCGATTCTTCCATCTCCTCTGCTTCAAAAGCCATTTGCTCTTGTAGAACTTCTACAATTTGCTGTGGGGCGATCGCGCTCAAGAGCAGCCGACACTGCTCTACTCGATTTGCGTACTCTACTGCGCTATCCACAGGGCTAATCCTCCAAAGCAGCGGGAATTAGCCGAATACAGTTGAGAAATAATTCAGAGAGTAGCGGGGAAATAAACTGAATAACTTTATCGACGTTCGCTTGAGTAGTGGGGTAATGTGCCTTCAAAAGGCAAGCTGTAATTGTTGAGCGATAAATTGCAATAACAGCAAAAATGTCTGGATGCTTCCGCAGCTCGCTAACCTTACGGATGCTTTGTTCACTACCTGCCATCCAAGTAGATGAGTGAGGGGTAGTATCTAAGCCCAAAGGGTTATCTGGAGCAGTAATTGAGTCTTCTATCTGCTTGAAAAAATCCTGCTCTAACTGCTTAATTTGAGCCTGCACCGTAAGAGCTAAATGCTTCAATTCATTTTCAGACAAAGACTTCCCGCAAGTTGCTGCCGTCTCTTGCAAGCTAGAGTAACGAAAAGCATCAATTTGAAGAACTTCTGGATCAGTTGCCAGTCGGGCCAGCAAGTTCTTAGGCTCCTCAAAGGGGCTAGGGTTCAACAAAAAGTTTGATGATTTAGAACTAGCTGTATCAGACCAAGGATCGGAGAGATTCCAATTGCTCTGCGGTTGAAGCATGCCTTGGCTATCTGGCTGCATCTGAATCAATTGCCCTTGGCAGCGGTTGAGGAGCCAGTTTGATACCTTCAACAACTCTGGAGATTCTGAATTTGACCAGTCAATGTAGCTCAGATACTCCTGGGCTGCTATATGCTCCTCATAGACATGGGTATCAAGGGCGGCAGCAAGCCGCTCAGCCACAGAACGGGCTGTACCATAATCAGAGTTTTCAATCAGAGCTTCATCTGTAACCGAGCCTGGTAATGTGCCTGCGACGAAGGTGACAATGCTGCTGTCATTACCGATCGCAACGGTGTACTGGTCAGGCATACCAGCCCCGGCACCAGAAAGTTTAATGAGGCGGACTCGTTTGGCATTACGCATCCGCATTAGCTCAGCACTATCGCTGGCTAGTCCATTGGATAACATATTCGGTTGTTTATAGAAAAGGCCGTAAAACCCACATGCTGTCTTTGGTGGGATATAAGGCGGTGAGTTGTGCAGCTCGATGCCGCTAAAACGAATAATCTTATGTCAGTCATGTTAACATAAGATCATGATTGTACTAGAGTTTAGGGCTTACGGTAAATCAAAGCAGTTCAGCGCCATTGATGAGGCTCTGAGAGCAGTTCAATTCATTCGTAACAAGGCTTTACGCTTTTGGATGGATGGGTTGGGCAAGTCTCAATACGACCTCAATAAATACTGTGCTGTACTAGCGAAAGAGTTTCCCTTTGCCAATGAACTCAACTCAATGGCCCGTCAAGCTGCGGCTGAACGGGCATGGAGCGCAATCAGTCGTTTTTACGACAACTGCAAGAAGCAAATTCCTGGCAAGAAGGGGTTTCCACGGTTTCAGAAAGACAATCGCTCGGTTGAATATAAATCATCCGGGTGGAAGCTGGCTGAAAATCGGAAGTCCATCACCTTCACTGACAAGAAAGGGATCGGCACATTAAAGCTGAAAGGCACTCGTGATTTGAACTTCTATCAACCTGACCAAATCAAACGAATCAGGTTAGTAAAAAGGGCCGACGGGTACTATGTGCACCTCTGCGTCAGTGTGGAACGTCGCGAGAAGATTGAACCCTTCGGAAGTGCCATCGGACTCGATGTGGGACTACAGGAGTTCTACACCGACTCCAAGGGTATGACCGTTGAGAATCCGCGTTTCCTCCGCAAGAGTGAACGCAGGTTGAAACAGGCTCAAAGGCGCGTATCGAAGCGGGTCAAAGGGTCAAAGAACAGAGGCAAAGCGAGGCAGATTTTAGGTAAGCGCCACCTCAAGATAAGTAGGCAGCGTAAAGACTTCGCCGTGAAGTTGGCGAGGTGCGTAGTTCGGTCTAACGACCTGATCGCCTACGAAGACTTGAGAATCAAAAACATGGTGCGGAATCATTGTCTTGCCAAGTCGATCAACGACGCATCCTGGTATCAGTTCCGCGTCTATTTGGAGTATTTCGGCAAAGTGTTCGGGAAGATCACTATCGCTGTAACACCTAACGGAACGAGCCAAGAGTGCTCTAGTTGTGGAACTGTGGTCAAGAAATCGCTCAGTACCAGAACGCACGTTTGCCAGTGCGGGACTGTGCTAGATCGTGACCACAATGCGGCTAGAAACATCCTAAGTCGAGGATTGAGTACGGCAGGGCATGTCGGAACTTTTGCGCTAGACGCAAGCAACGCTTGGGGAGAAGACACCGCTACTCTGGCTGGAGCAATCCTGCCTGAGCAAGTGACTTCGTAGAGCCAAGAATCCCACGTGCTTTAGCCGTGGGAGTGTCAAGATTTCAAAAGTGCAATGCGGCGATCGCAACCATACTCGTAACTCCTTCTATCCCAGAACCAGAAGCAACAAGGTTATCAGTCCCACAAGCGCCAACCCTTGAAGTACCAGCCATACGATTGCGAAAACAGCTTCAATTACCCACCGGAACGGAGAGAGTAGTACGTGTAGCGTGGTACTAACAATTAGGCGAATAATATCCGCAATAATGAGGCCAAAGACAAATCCTAGGCCCAAGCCAATTAGTAATAAATCCATAGAAATTCTTTAAAGATTTTGATGTTAGACAGCAGTAACATCACGCCTATTTAACAAGCAGAAAATTGCTGATGGCTTGCGTCAAAAAGCTACCTAAATAGAAGTAGACTCAAGCGTTCAAATGAAGAGAATAAAATGCTTAAGACTTTATTTAATTTTAATCAAAAACAAATTAAAAGTCAATATACACATAAGAATTAATTATATATTTGATGATATCAAAATTTATTAGACTTCATACTTACGCTGTCGATTTATAGTCTTAGCTTGCTGCGTATCCAATCCCAAATCTCTAAGTATTTCAACTTCTGACTCTGGCAGCAAGGTTCTAATTTTTTCCCAAGTTAGTAACCGATTATCAACTAGTTTTTGAATAGATTCCTGCGGAATATTGGAAAAGCTCTGAGCGATCGCCTTTAGTTCTGCTCGATTTAAAAAATGTAAGACTTTGAACCAATACTGAGAACGTGATCGCGCTGCCTTTCCCTTGGGAGTATCAGCATAGCTTGCATAAACTTCTTGAGCTAGACCTTTGTCGTAATATTTCTTCTGGCTAGCCCGACGTGCTTTTGCAAAAGACTTTTTTTTTGTGGGGGCTAAATTTGCTTTCCACCATTGTTGATAATGTTTCCCGCACCAACCTCTTGCTTTTGCTAACTCTTGGCATCCTGGCTCTATACAGGTTGCATTGATAGGTAGTTCCTCTGAGGCTTTATCTACGATTTTGTATAGCAAAGGCACACTAACAAAATGTCGCTGTGCAATCTCAAGAACAGACTCTTTTGTCTTGTCCTTGTGCTTATAAGCTTCAATAATGGATTGATTACGTTGATAACGTTTCTGAGGAGAAAGCCGAGCGGCAGACATGCAGAATTAAAGTGAATATCTGTCATATACTACCGCAGAGCTTCTATTTCCAGGGTATTTTGAATTTCTAATAAGTTCCACGGTTTGATATCTAACTCCGACAGAGGTTGTCCAGTTTCCGCATGCTTAAGCTGAATGAGTGGGATGGCATAGATACCTTCTGCTTGCTCCAAAGCAGTTGCCAGAGTCGCTGGAAAATTACGATCGCCCCATGTCCCGTAGGGTGGGTTCACCTGCGACGCGATCGCGCCAGCTACTAAGTTGAACACTTGGAAGTCTGCAATTTGAGGGGTCACTCGCACCTGAATCTTGCCATCAATCGGAATCACTTCAGCAGGAATCACATCGAAGCGATCGAGACTCATCGGGAGCATTAGGGAAAAGATTAGATCTCGAACGTCCGTAGGGTAAACCACAACCGTCACTAAATCGCGGAAGGTACCTTCTGAGCCGTACTGTATCCCTTTTAAGACATTGACCTTATCAGCTCCAAGCTGGCTAGCCCAGTAGTAATAGTCGCGATCGGTGACGCAACGGCCTTGAAAGGCAACATTTTCAGGGTCAAATGTGCCATCAATCGTTGAGCGGCCCAAGCTGCCAGAGCGAATTCCTTCCCTAGCGCGGAGCATTGCTTCAACTAGCGTTTCGGCAGGACGGCCAGCCGAAACGACTGTGCCATCATTTTCAGCAGATTCCACAAAGCTGAGCAGACGAGGGATATCAGAGAACTCGCCGCGCCGTAAGTTTGGTAAAGCACCTAATTGGTTTAAGCGGGCTGGGACAGTTACTGTCTCGCCCAACCCTTCGATCCTGGCAGTGTAAAGCGTGTAAACCGACAACCCAGGATCAATACGACTTCTAACTTCTGTGTTCAACGGAATTTCAACTGGAATATTGTTGAAAACTGCTTCTGTAGAACGGCGGAAGACAATATTGATGACAGGATATTTCGCAGGCTGTAACTCTACTCCCAGCATGCGGAACTGTTGAACCCAAGTACGATCCTTAGTCAGATTGAACTGGTGGGCAATTAGCCTTTGCAGGTGAACCTGTCTAGCGGTGAGGATCGCATGGGCACTCGTAGGACTTCGAGAGCTAAACGGGCTTTCTTCTCCGTTGGGCAAAGGTTGTGCCAGCCGATCCATATGCGCTGCATAAACAGCGCCATCATCAAAGTTATAGAGGTCATCTGCTTCAATGAGGCGAGATTCAACTTCAAGTCGCGCTATTAGGTCGTAATGCTGGTCGTAAGCCATTGTCTTTCTTCTCCTAGCGGAGCGCTTTGAATGGTGAGCCGTCCAGGGTAATTTCGTCTAAGAAGGTATCGAAATCCCGATCCCAAATTGCTCCTTGGTAGGCGTACCAACCAAAGGTCAGGATGTGATTATCTGCTTCTTGCTTCGGTACAAAGCGAACTTCGGTGACCAGACGGTTTTTGTAATCTTCGTAGTCCACCACATCTACTGACAAGCGCTCAATGCCTGCAACCCAACGGCTGATTTCATCTTGGACGTGGTAGACCCAGTATTGCGGTGCATAGTTGGAGAGCGGTTCAAATAAATCTGGGGCCAAACCCAAACTGGGGTGAATGGGATCTTCCCCTTTCCGAATCAGACAAACAGAGAGAATGTCTGATGCAATTTTGCGGGTACCAGATACTAAGTTCAAGCCTTCGCGATCGCTGTGGGGTGGCCACAACGACCAAGCAGAGCCGATGAAGTCGAGCGGAATAATGGGTGGCATACAATCAAAATAGCCGATTTATTTAATTAAATTATTATTTTCGTATAAATCTGTGTGGTCTGTGCTAGATTTCTAAAAGAAAAAGGGGCACCGAAGTACCCCACCGTCAAAATTCATGACAACAGCGTATCAGTTATGGCTTTAGATTTGGAAGCAGCAATCACCTCAGTGATGCGAGCTGAGCAGCAAAGAATTCAGCAAGCGATCGCGGACTTCGCTACCCAAGTAAAACACGACTTGCACGGCCCAGACAGCATTGCCATTAACGGCATCATCAACCTTTTTGATGAGCTCAAAATGGAAGGAATTTGGCTAGCCGATGATGCCAAGCCAGCTGTCAAACTCGAAGCCGATGGTCAAATATGGATTCTCACTCGTCCTTACTCAAGGGGCTACAAAATTCGCAAAGAACAATATAAGCCTATTCATGAAGATGACCTTAGTGATGAGTGTTTGGGTCAGGGGTTGTTGCTGCTAATTGGGCGCGAGCGGGAGAAACAAGCCAAGCAACAACAGGAGCAGTACGAAACCCAAAAACGGCAGGAATTAGAACGCGCATCCCAAGAGCGCCAACAGTCAGAATACCAACGAGTACTCGAATTAGAAAAGAATCAACTAGGGGCAGTCGATCAGCGAATCCGAGTTCAAATTGATCGCAAGGTTAATGAAGCACAGCAGAAGCTCTGGCAGTGGCCCCAAGGTAAAGTACTCGTTCTTTACAAGGTGGAGTGGTTCAACGGTGGCTACCGAGATAAAGATGGGGAGAGCTGCTTCAGTTACGCTTCTGGCTGGAGCCTGAGCGATCGCGTTGACAATGATGGTTACTTAAAACTTCTGCCTGAGAAACAATTTCAGCATCCTGGCGAACCTGCGGCTTACAAAGATGAGCGCTGTATCCGATTGGTACCAGAGGTCAATTTCCCAGTATTTGAACGGCGAGAGCTGCGATCGGTGGATGATTTACCCGATTGTTTCACTGAGAATGCATACCTCCAAATTGATGAAATTTGGGAAGTTCTAGCAATGGATGGCACTCCCTACCTTTTCGATGGACCAGGCCGAGGAGATGGCTTTGTTGTTCGTCAAATTGGTGAAGTGCCAATCGCATGGATTCGAGAGTCTCTTGTCCCAGCCAATTCCTTACTTCAAGCCAGGTAAACCCATGAAGCGTAGACAACGACGGACCACTACCCAACCATCGTTCAGCCAAAATTTTTGGCGTTTGTTACGTTACCGAGCACTCAATGACCCATTTTTCCTCTTGGCAGGGCCAGCAATGATCGTGGGTGGAGTATTATTCGCAGTTGCTGGTGTAGTAGCTCTTGGTTTGAGCTTCTTCATCGGTCCAGTTATTTTCATCACTGGAGCAATCCTTCAGCTTTGGCGGTTACCAAAGCTTTTTGTAAGAAGGAGTAAGCGTGTCAGACCTTCACGTCCACCCAAGCATGTCAGAAGCATCATCGATCCAAGCCGTTGCAATTAATGAATTTCGCCGTAGCTATACCCGATACGCACAATTAGTCAGGTTTGAGAACAAAACGCTTGTAATTAAACGCTACGGCGAGGTGGTTGGATACTTTGTTGCACCTAACAAGCTAGACAAACTCAATCTCACTAAAACCGAGGATCGGACAGCTCAAACCTTTCGAAATGAGATTGGTTATACCTGGGAGCGTCTTTATAGCGGTGAACTGGAGGCAATGTATGTCACCCACCACCGCCGAAGATGGGGAGCATTTATAGGACCGAAAGTTGCCGCCTCTATTGGTATCAAAGAATGAGAATTGTAAGATGCATTACACTTTGGCAACCTTGGGCTTCGTTGGTTGGATTGAAGAAAAACGAGACTCGTCATTGGTCCACACAATGGCGAGGTTGGCTAGCGATTCATGCTGCTCAGCGCCCGGTGGTAGGGGCTGAAGTCGAAGTTATCTACGAGGCAGTTCGATGCCAAAACACTGATCCCAAACTGATCCAACAACTAGATCAAGTCTTGGGAGACTACTTAGCAAAAGGGGAAGGTCTCCCGCTTGGTCAAATTGTTACCCTCACTAAATTAGTTGACTGCTTAGAGATGTGGGATTCGACCGTTTATGGCCCTCTCATGCCTCCCGATCGACGGGGAATTGATATTGCTAGTGTTGACCCCCTAGAAAAAGCGGTTGGCAACTGGCAGGAGGGACGTTTTGCCTGGAAGTTTGACGATTTCATTAGCTTACCTACTCCAATTCCTGCACAAGGCAGGCAGCGTCTATGGCCACCCACTATGGATGTGACAGAGCAGCTGAATACAGTCATGGGTAGTAGGGCCTGACACAATCACAAAATTTTGCGACAACCGCTCATGAAACTCCAATACGACGAAATCAACAAAACCATCTGGATGTTTACCACCCCGGAGGAGACAGCAAGACTAGCTGGACATCTACTCGATCGCCGCACTCAAGTAAAGGTAGGTCAATCTTTAACGGTGTTCAACCAAGGAGTTGAGCGGTCCGAAATGATTTTGAGGATTGTCCTTGACTCTGATCAGGTATCCATAGAACAACTCGGACTAAAAGTTGACCAGGCTTTTTATGAATTCAATGAGAATCAATCTCCTGAGAATTTAGCGAAATTTCAAGAAGCCTGGCAGCTCTTTCGTAGAACGTGGGAACAGAGCTAAACAATCTCAAGTAGTTTCACAATGCCCAAAGGTAATCTTCAGGCAGTGTTGCAAACCCCACTATTGGTGCAACCTCTTTACTCTAATGGCAAGCCTCATCATGTCACCCTTCAATACAAAGTTGAGCGTAAGGCTTGGAAGCATTTAGAAGGCAGAGAGTTTGAGGTAGTCACAACTCATCTTTGCTGGAATGACCGCATTGAAGCGATCGCCGTCCAATTGCCAGAATGGGTGCCCTGTTGCAACAAGCATCCACATATCACAGTTTCTTGGATAGATGGGGCTGCTCCAGTGGAGTCAAACAGAATGTTGGCAGGACAACACAATGCCTTGGAATTCAATACCCGTGTTTCTGTCCGAATTGAATTTAAAGAACGACGACCAAAGTGGTGGAGATTTATTTCCTCACTTCTTCAGAAGCTAATCACTGATTGACTCGTCAGAAGTATTAGTGCACGGGAAACATAACGCCACAACAATAAATTTGCTCTTGCAGGTTAACTATTTACGTTGATTTGGTCTTCTTTTCATATCACCCTTAGCATCGCTATCAGTAGTGTGAGTAGTCTCATTAGAGGTTTGAGAGTCGCCATTCGAAACTTCTCCGTCTACAGCGGTCTCATTTACTTGGGTTAACTCAGAAACTTCTTCCAATAAGATATTGCTATCTTCTTTCTCCTGACTTGCTAACAGTCCTGCGTACTTTATTCTTTCTAAACCCATTTGAAATCCAATATAATCATCAATAGCCTTATTCATATCAACTTCAAGTTTGTAGTCACGACGTAAGTTCTGAATTGCATTCTTGGTTGCCTCAATTGCTTTATCTGAATCAATCTCTATATTAGTTTCTAAGATAGCTTCAATCTCATCTAACAAAATAACTCCATCCTCACGTCTAGCTGAAATGGGATGGCGTGCATTAAAGCTCTTTTTTAAGCGCTCTATTTTCTGGGATAGTTTTTCATCAGTCAACTTTTGTTGAGCACGACGCTGCATTACATTCAACTTTTTGAACAAAACTCTAAAATTTTTCTCAAAAAGTTGAATGGCATCATTCTGTTGAGGAGGAAGCTCTTGCTTTCGCCCCCACTCATTAACTACTCGAATAACATTACGGGCGAATCCTACTTTATTAATTTCTAAGCTGGCATAAGACTTTTGCAAACCTGCTTCTAAGGCATCAAGCATAGTTTTATTAGAAATTTCCTCCAAAACAACTTCTTCCGTTAAAAAGGAAATTTCCGTTGCATCTTTTTGTAAAAATTCCTGCAAATACAATTTTGTTGCTTGCACACAAATTGGTAATGGAATGATGTCTTCTATTTCAATTTCGTCAATTAAGCTATCTGGTATAAAGCTCAACTCTTCTTTAAGATCACCTAATTGAAGTACAAATGCTTCTTTAAGCAGAGGTCTTCTATGCTGTCCTCCTTTACCTAGTAATTGCCTTCTAGCTTCCTTTCCACTTTTGTCACTATCCAATAAAACAATTACTGCTGGTTGTTCTATATCTCTTCCACGCGCTAAATAAACTAGGTATGGAATATGCGATGCTGACCCTGATGGAACGATAGTAATTTTATTCAAATCTAAAGTTTCTAAGTTAGGAATATTTTTTTCTCGTAGGTAGGCTGTAGCCCCTGCAATAATAATTTGATCAGAAATACCCTCAACCATTAAATTACAGTTACCAATAAAAGTAGTTTCTCCAACATAAGGACCTACAGAAGATCTTAAAGGTTCATAATGATTTCTTGCTGCGTCTTTAACGATTCGAGTCCCTTCATCCTCATTTCCTTTCTGTAAAACTCGAATACGTTCAGCATGATTCTTATCAATTAGGAAAGGAGAGTGAGTCACATAAACTACTTGAATTGGATGCTTTAAGTGGGAACCATATTGAGGTTCTGCAAATAAATCAAATATTTTAAGTAGATCCTGTTGAGCCTGACTAGACAAATACGTATCTGGCTCATCCATCAACAGTATTTCAGATTTGCTGAAGTGAGGTTCATGTGATCTGTACTGGATATAATAGCTAAGAAAATACCTTAGCCCTTGGCTTCGTTCATTGAAAGAGTACTCAGTTCCAGTTCGGTCAGTTATTGTAAAAACTAAATCGTAATCCCTTGCCATTACCTTCAGGCAGAAGTTTCGGTCTTGAACCCAATAATTTGGAAAGTTTAGATGAATAGCAAGCTGGCGATTTATTTTCTCAACTATTCCATTAGCATATCCTTGTCTATCATCGTTAATTGCTTGAGCCAAATCAAGTAAGGCATTAGAATCAACCAGAGCAATCTTGCAAATTAACTTATGAGCTAATTGAAATTGTTTTGCTTTGTCTTCATAATAAGAATCAAATTTGTCTAAAGCTTTGATGATAGATTTCAATGGTCGGATTGCTTTAGAATCCACTCGTTCTATGTCTTCACCCTGAAAAGAACGAACCCTGGTAACCAAGTCTAAATCACCACTGAAATCATCAAGTGAATCTACAATTTCATTTCTTTGTGCTCTATCAAGAAGTTCAAACTTTCGATTGTCAAAAACTTTTTCCTGATCTATCTCAACTAAAATCTTGATAGGTACACTAGATGGGAGAGCTATTTCAGATTCAATTTTCAGTATTTCAGGAAGTAGGTTTTGCAAATCTTCATGTTTCTTTCCATTGATTTTATAAAGTCTATAGTCTCCTTTCTCAGGTAGGTAAACTGTTAAGTCACTAATGTTTTGGCGAAACAGAAAAAGACTATCAAAAATAACGTTCTCGGGAATATCTAATATCTTCTGTAGATTTAGTTTTTCTAAATCAGAAAAATTAGACCACTCCATACCAAAGTCAGGATATTTCAATTCATTCTGCTTAACTGTGAAGAAAGGCGAATAACGGCAAAAATCACTTCGCTCGATTCCTTTGCCAGTTATAGCTTTCTCAATAGCGCTCAATAAATGAGATTTACCGGATTCGTTAGCGCCAACAACAGTTGTGATCTTGCTTTCAATAGGAATAGTAATGTATGGATAGAAAGCGCCATCTATCATTTCCCAAGGTTTAGGTAACACACTACTATCATTTTTCCTTAAGAAGTCATCATTGAAAGACTTGTAGAACCGGACAAAGACTGTTTTAAGATGCATGCGATTGATAGTAGGTGAGGAATTGATACATAGCCTTCTAAGTTATATCAGTAGCTTAAGAGACATGCCAAACATTAAGATACTTAAAGCGATTAATTTTTTAGGCATGCTATATCCAACCTTGCAGGAAGGCAATGCCCCTAATGCAGGCCAGAAAGTGTAGCGCTAAAAATTGTGTGTTGGCGAATAATTCCTACCTTTAGGATTTGTCTTATCTGTGTAATCAAAGACAAATAAATAGTAGTCACAGGTCTTTTTAACTACAGATTCTTATGCATTAACTTCTTAGCCTCTTGCTAAGGAATCGCCTCATAATCACTTAGGCTTCTAGACGAAATAATTTTTACGACTAATTCATTTCCTACTGTACCTAAATGTCGCTCGGGAATATCGAGACAAAACCTAGCGCGTACGACTTCGAGATACCAATTGTCAAACTCGTCCTGCTTTGACAGCTTAGTTTCTTGAGAGACATTCGGCTCGGCTTCATCCCCACTTCCCTGATCCTCCGATCGCGCTGGCAATGCTAAGATTCGCACAAAGCAATATTGAAGGCCATTCCGAAAGGGGAGCCATGTACCGATAAGGTCGTGGCTCCTTTTTAATTTTTATGCCCTACAGCACCCGAATCTACGACGAACTTCCACTGTATGCCCGTCTTGCCGATGAGCAAGGGGTGCTAGCGCACGTCTGTGAAGCCTATCAACCAGAGCTGGATGCTATCCTTTCCCGCTTAGAGCGGCAGGAGTTTTTCTACAATCCAGACCTCACGCCGGAACGCTTTTTAGATTGGTTAGGACAGTTTGTAGGACTAGCTCCCATAGGAGAGCACTGGTTGGGATTAGGCCTGAATCCTGACTGGCCTGCTCAACAAAAGCGTACCGTTATCGCGCGAGCTTGGCGCTATTGGCAACTCAAGGGCACTGAGTGGGGCGTGCGCGAAGCTTTAGCCCTGTGGTTGCAATGGGAGGAATCTCACAGCCGCGATCGCCTCGCTATCAACTTACCTTTTGGAAAATCACCGACTGCTCACCCGCCTAAGTGGTGGGATTACGTTACAACCTATGATGCTTGGCTGACTCAGACTTGGGAAGAGCGGCAGCAGTTTGGCAGCGGTGATTATCCTCAAACCTACAAGCCAGATTGGTTCTCTTTAGAAAGTTCAGATTGGTTCTGGGAATATGGCAAGGTATGGACGGATCGAACACTCGATCAGGTTAATGCAAACCCCATTGATTCACCAGGCTCAGCTTTAGGTCCAGATCGTCCTTGGATGCACTTGCACCCAGAGGTTCAGGACTGGAACCGCCTATTTCCTGATGTCCTAGATCTCAATCTTGAAATTTGGAGTGCTCAAACTCAACCCACTACCTTTGGCTGGCTGGACTTTGAGGAAACTTCTCCTGTTCTGTTACAGCGCAATGCTAATCTACCGCAGCAACAAACAGTCCGAGAGTTTGAAATTCTTGGGTTTCAATACGATGACCTGCTGCCTTTCTCAGCTTTGGATGTGCAACCAGAGCCATTCAGTATTGCTGAGGAACAAGTCGAGTTTGGTATCTGGGGAGAGCTTGGCTGGGGAGATACCTATGAAGATGGTTGGTGGTATACAGCGCCGCGACTCATCACCATTCAGACGATTACTACGGAATCGCCAACGGCTAATCTCTATGTCCAAGCCTCACCCCTCCAAGGTGCAGCCGAACTTGAGTTAGCTCTGGAAACAGTTAGCTCGGTGATTGAGGCCCCAGCGATCGGAGGCACTTCTGCAATAGAGCTACAGACAGCAGAGTTAGTAATTGAAGCCTCAGCGATCGGCGGGCAAGTAGGTGACCTAGAAGAAGAATTACTAACGGCTGACCAACCAGCTGAGGCGCGATCGCTCGGTGGTACTGATAGCCTTGCTCTGTCCACTGCTGACCAAGCAGCTGAGGCGCGATCGCTCGGTGGTACTGACAGCCTTGCTCTATCCACTGCTGACCAAGCAGCTGAGGCGCGATCGCTCAGTGGTACTGACAGCCTTGCTCTGTCCACTGCTGACCAAGCGGTGAACACCTCTTCATTCAACGCTCGTATCTATGACTGGTTCTTCTCTACCGCCTGCCTGTAACTTATGACCCTGGTATTCAACCAAACCAAACTCGGTCTCCTTAATCGATCGCTGGACCTAACCAGCGGTACCTTCTACTTGCAGCTAGTTACTGTTGTGCCTACAGACCCTGCTATCACCAGCGTGGCGCAGCTATTCACAGCAACTGGCGGTAACTATGCCCCTTTTATATTCAATAACCTACCAGTTCTTTCAACTAGCGGTGATGCGGCGATCGCCTCCTTTGACACAGTCCCTTACTGGCCTCAGTTAGCAACCAATGGCGCTGCCAGTATCAAGGGATCGGTACTCTGCAAGCAGGTTGGTGGAGGCCCATCTCCTTCTGATCCTATCCTTTGCTACAACGACTTGGCGATTCCCTTCAGTCCGAACGGCACAGCAAACTTCCGTGCCATCCTTGCTAACACAGGTGTCCTTCGACTTCTATTCTCGGAAGGATTAGTTTTTACTCAAACCTTACTAGGCCTGCTAAACCGAGCCCTGAATTTAACCAGCGGTACCTTCTACGCTCATCTAGTTACCACTGCACCCACAGCCCCAGCATTCACTGCTGTATCGCAACTAACACTGGCAACTGGAGGCAATTATGCTCCGGTTCTCCTATCAGGGTTGGGATTTGGCACTAATGGCAATGCTGCGTTGTGGCAGGCAACCAACCCAACTTGGAGTAACTTAACAACCGATAATGCAGCCACCATTAAAGGCGCAGCGATTTGTAGACAGTTAGGAGCTACCCCAGCTCCCACTGACGCACTCATTTGCTACAAGCCCCTTAATTCAACTCAGTTTCCAACTGGTTATGTCACTAACGGCTCAAACTTCACCGCTGAAATTGGTGCAACAAATGGACTATTGAGGATGCCTTAATGGAACGCTGCAATCCCGGATTTGAGACAGAAGTTGTAGTTGGCAATTCTCAACAGGTAATTCCCGACGTACCTGCAATCCCTACCAACCAATTTTTTACGGTTATAGCAGGTGAGTTTCGGCTAGAGGAACCAGTAGCGATCGCCACTCATTTCAGCAGTTTTGAGCAAGGAGATTGGTTTTATTTTGCAGGTATTCCAGCAGTGCCCGGTGATGTCGTTAATGTGCCTGTGCTTGAACGAGTTCAACTCTGCAATGTTGTTGATCAATTTAGCCGAAGACAGGCAGAGGGAATTGATTTGCCAACTCCAGTTCCTACGGCTCAATCTCTTTTTGAAATCTATCCCACCTTAGCTCGAATGAGCACAGGTGAGAATTGGCAACTTCTGCTAGAAACAGATACCGGAGTGACGGTGCTCTCACCGGTGACATTGTTTTGGACAGATGAACTAGGGAGACGCTTCACCTCCGTTGACTTGGAGCAGGGGCGCGATCGCCTGTTACTAGAGTTTGTCTTCCAATCCTCACAGCCCACGACTTTGCGCTCAGCAAACCTGATTTTGAAAGAGGCGCCAGATGAGTCACTAGCGGCCCAATTGAGCGAATCTGCTATTCAAGGCAAACTATTCCAAATCAATCAGTGGTTGAGTTTTTACAGTCGCACTGAGTTGCCGTTTGTCATTAATGGGCAAGGGATTGCTCAAATTGTGACTGAATCCAATACTTTACCCTCTCAAGTAAGTACGAGTTCGGGACAGTTGAGGTTGATACATGCTTGCCTGCAAGCGTACTTGACAACAAACCTGGCTCAATATCGAGAACGGTCGCTGACATTAACAGAGGCGTTGCTAAATTACTTCTACCCAGAACCAATTCCTATAGATACTCAAACTCTATGGGCACCTCACTGGTTAGTGAACGCTGGTGATTCTTTTGCTGGCCAAGGACCCGTTGCTCCACAACCAAACAACTATGGAGCTTTTGATGTAGCGATCGAGTTTTTCAATGGAGTCGGCCAACTTCCAGAAAACATAGCTGAAGTTTACAAGGTGTATACCGGGGAACTGACTTGGGTAAATGCCTCAGCTGAGTTGGCAGAGGGCAAAAGCTACGCGATCGATTACTGGGTTGATGCGGACAGCCAACAACGATTTCCTAACTCACAGGAGGAGGAAGACGTACAGACGGAAGGTTCTATCTTTTATGTCACAAGTCAGGAGACTCAATTCGTCTCCCCAACTTATTCAGCATTTATTTTGGGGGTTTATTGATGCCAATTCGAGGATTAGATGCAGTCTCAGGAGAACCGATTTTTCTTGAAACTTTTCAAGGGGATGGGACAGAGCAAGCTCCTTACCGGCTAGCCCGCGCAGATAAGATTGCTCATGACAGATTAAATGATGTCAAAACAGAAATTGGCAAACTTGTCACCATCCTCTCTCGCACTACAACTCCCACGCCAATTAGCATTAGTGGTGCTGGCGATTCTCCGATCGTTAGCCCTACCACAGGAAAGGCTCTTCGCATCTGTGCCATTAGTTTTACAGCCGCAAGCCTTGTCACTGTCACTTTTAAGGGTGGAACCACAGCAATTTCCGGCGCAATGCAGCTGACAGATTATTCAGAAGCATTCAATCCACCTCTTGGGCTAGCAATTGATCAACCTTTCAGGCTAAGTCTAGGCTCAGCTGTTGCAGTCAACGGATTTGTTACCTGGTATGAGGTGTAAAAGATGGGGACCATTCGTGGAGCTGCCAGTGTTCTAGTTGTGCCGATTGGCTCAATGCAAGACTATGAGGGAGATATTCCGGGAAACGGCATTATTCAAGAGAGTGGATTAACTTGGCTCCTACTTGATGGAGCAACAATTGGTAGCGCGAGTAGTGGTGCTGCCCGATATGCCACGGACAAAGCGCGCGAGCTGTTCAAAAAGTTGTGGAACAACGTAAATCTAGTGATTTTCACAAACACTGGTGTCCCCAGCACTAGAGGGGCAACGGCAGACGCTGATTTTGATGCTGGCAAACGGCTATCTCTTCCCGATCCGCGTGGGCGAGCTGTGATTTCTGCTGGTCAAGGATCTGGACTGACTAACCGCGCTAGAGGCCAAACCGGAGGGGCGGAAACCCATACAATGAGCACCGGTGAGATGCCCACTCACGGGCACGGGGCGTACCACAACAATGAGGTCTACAAGCTTGGGGCTGGTGGAGCGGGAGAGAACGTTTCGCTCAACCCCACGTACTACGGGTTTAACGCGGGAACCGATTTGCAAGGTTCTGGGAATGCCCACAACATCATGCAACCGTATTACGTCACGGGCGGAAAATTAATTTTGGCAGGAAGAGTATGAAATTTCAGCATCATCCGGACAACTTCATTTACCTGAATGACCTGCGTTTGCCACTGGAGGTTTTCCAGAAACAAGAGCCAGACTATTCACTGCCTAAGGGAGCAACCCACCGCCTCTATACAGGCGATCGCCATCTGCTCTACAGCAAAGATAGTCAATGGGCGGGAGAGGTCCCTTGGCAAGAAGGCGATCGCTATCTGGCCAACATCGCCAAGTACCAAGCAGATTGGGAAGCCCGCCTAGCAGCTCGTTTAGAGCCATCACCGACTACCGTTGAAGAAGCAAGAACGTACATCGGGGGGAAAATCAATACGTTAAGAATCGAGAAGGAGCAAGCCGGAGTTGTTTGGAATAGCCATCCGGTCCAGACCCGTCCGATGGATGTCAATAACCTCAATGCCGAAGTCTTGGCAACTCAGACAGGTGCTCGGCAAGACGGTGAAATCTGGCGAATGGGAAACAATGAAAATATTTTCTTAACGAATGCCCAGCTGCTTGAAATGGCGGCGGCGGTTCGAACTCACGTTAAGCGGTGCTATGGGGCGGCATGGCAGCATAAAGCGGTCATAGAACAGCTTCATACTGTTAATGAAATCCTGAGTTACAACTTCCAGCGTGGGTGGCCCTGATGCCAGGCATTCCAGGCCAAATTGTTCTCAAAAACAAAGCCTTTTCAGGGATTTTGAAGGTTGCTTATTCCAGTTTTTCAGGACCTAACATTCAAAATGGGCAAGCCTTTGACATTGAGCCTATGTGGCGATCGCTGCAACCAACAGAGACAATTGTCACTTTTGAGTCTTTGGCTCAAGCAGCTGATACCTTCAGGTTGCTTTATGAGGTAACGAGGGAGGAACAGTGGAATAGAGCTTATCAGGCAACGCTCTCAACCTTTCAATCAGTTGCAAGACTCCGAAACACTGTTTATTTTTTTAGACGCGAGACAACGGGACAAGTGCTTTCGCACTGGGGCACTAGGATTCGCACTAGCAATCCTAACCCTGTATTGGCGCTACGACTGCCCAATGGCTTGGTCAGATTAGATATTCCGTTAAATCAAGGAACTGAAACGGAGCTCAAGCAGCAACGGATTGCAGTGGAGTTAGCTGCTGAATCTCGAATTCAAGCAGAAATTGGCTTGAGCACTGCTGGTAGTGTCGCTATTGTCCTTACCACAACTGACGACAACCGCTGGGAGGCAGGGTTTGTTTGTGAAGGGAACAACTCAGTTGTGGAGCAATCTTTTGGAACTCCTGATTTCTTGCAATGGACTAATGAGACAACTTGGCACGCTGGGTTGCCGTTCTATACTTTTCGGGGAGCTACAGGACTCGCTAGTTCATCTGTAAGAAACGTGGCGATCGCCGCTGGCAACTCAGTGGTTGCTACTTTTGAACTCGCAGGAAATTTCGACTTTGCAGGGGCTGGCTTGAAGGGCAGCTTCAAAGAAGTTCCTAGCCCTCTTACCTATGCACTCAGCAATAATCCCGTACAGCTGAGACTACAGGATCAAGCGGGATGGTACTGGGAAAAACTGTTGCCAGTTACAGGTGGTCAATTTGTCACCTTGGTCCTAGCTTGGAGCGAATTTCAGCTGGCAGCCGAGCAGACTAACGTGGGACCAACACCAGGGATACCATCCATTGATGGACCCATTCAAGCCGTTGAATTCGTGGCGGGGCGGGATACTTCACTCCTTGCAATTCACTACTTGGGCGCATCTCCTCAAAGATTACTTCCCCCCGTCACGATTAAAGGCTGTAGCATTGTCAGTCGTGAGTCAGCCTTTCATAGCTTGTTGGTAGGAGATGTACAACTGCTCCCAAGCGAACAACCAAAATATACACCCGGTGTTACTCCTCACGCTGTCTCGATCCAAGGAGAGCAAGTTCAGGATTGGCGATCGCTTCCGATTGTGGGTAATCAGCAACTGGCAATTTGGTCACTAGTCGGTCAATCAGAGGCAGCAGAGCAGGTTTACCAATTCCTCTCAGACGCTCAGAATACCTACGCCTTAAAAACAGGAATTGATGGTCCTTTTGCACCTGCCTATATTTGGCCCAACCGTTCTAATTTCCAAGAGGAAGGTAATGAGTTTACTTGGACAGATACTAATTTTGATTTGACATGGGGGGGATGGCAGGCAAAAGCAGCCGTTTCCACCGCTTATGGCTGGTATCTAGAACCCGATGCCTCGGGACTGGCTCAAGATATCACACTCCGCTTTCTAAAATTTTTAGATGATAGTTGGGGCAGCGGAGCCATCGCTTGGGTAAGATTTTCTGAACAAGAACGACCCGTCGCCGGTGGCGATGTGGCAATAGTGGCTTTATATGCCCAAGCAGCTGTCTATGCCAATTTGGCAGGAGGCGATCGCACTCTCACTTATCGGGTGTTGAGTAAAAGTTTGAATTATTTATTGGAAAATGCCGAGTTCCCCCTAGCAAATCCGCCAGGAGCTATTACTGGATATGAAGTAGCGGAAACAATCGAAGCCTTAGCTTTGGTGCTAAAACACAAATCTCAACTGAGCTATCCAACTCCGGCGGATTTAGGAGACAAAGATAGTGACTTTGCGGCTAAGCTAGTGAAAGTTTCCCAGTTTGCTACCCCTTTGAATTTGCCTCAGCAAGCTGCTTATGGGCTTAGGTTTACAGTTCCAGTCCAAGAACTGTAGGATTGAGCCAATATCAACAATCCATCACTGCAAAGGTTAACCCTAATCGGAGACCGCGACTCAATCAGAGAGTGGCGGTCTCTTTGTTTTTAACTCCTACCTCTATGCCTGATCCACTTGAACGTAAAGATCACGACTTAGGAATTGTCTTTGTTCCACCTGCTTCACCCACTGATCCGCGCGTACCCACAGCGGAAGAGTTGACGTTGGGGCAGCAAATTACAAGTTCGGTGATCAGCCGCTCCCGAATTCAACAGGGGTGGCAACAGCTTCCGCAATTAAGTTTTTCCCAGAACCGACGATTAGCGATCGCCAACGGTAAGGCCCTTTTGCCTGTGTATCCAGGCATCTTGCTGCTCAACACAACGATCACTGTTCCAGTTCTAAGCAGTAGCGCTAGCACCATTAAGCAGTCCGACTGGGTTTACTTAGCTGGCTTTGAGGCCGAGGTAGGAGCTGCTCAAGACCCAGTCTTAGGAGAATACGCTTTCCAGTACCGCGATCGCGGTACGAATCAGATTGCTACCATCACCAAGGAGAACACTCGACGACTGCGAGCTTTTTGGGCGATCGTTCTGAGTCCTAACCCTTTATCAACAACAGATTTTCTCAACTTACTAACGTTGGAGGGCGACAACCGTAGGCTAGCGATCGCTGATACCTCCGATCTAGGTTTCAATATCGGCTCAGCCAGGTTCTACGCCAGAGACCCTAATCTCACCCTGAACGCTGGATACACCATTTTTAGTAATTCCATCAATCTGGTTGAAGTGTGCCAGGTGCGGCGACTGCAAAACTACACTGAACGCGGCTACATCTGGGGTTATGGTGGGGAGGGGGCACTGAGTGCTGAGTATCATCTGATTTCAACCGCTCCTCGGATCGACAACCGCGACCTAGAAAATGCAATAAGGCAGCGGTGTCGAGAAATATTTGCGGGCAATTCTGGGTCTGGTTCTGGCTACGCTTTAACCGTTCAAAACCTGATTGCCAGTTCAGTGGGGGGCAATCCAGGCTACCCAGGAGAGTCGGCAGGTAGCCCCAATGGTTCTGTTTGCTTGGCCGACGATCAGCGCGTCAGCTTTACCAACCAAGCCATTATTCAGAAATATAGTTGCCAAGTTGTAACTGCCACTAACAATGGCTCTGGTAGCCCATTGGTAACAGTTAGCTTGAATACGAGTTCTCCCACTGGGAAGTTCTTCAGTGGCAATCGCCTTGATCATCGCATCTATTCTGCCAATGGTGTGGATCAATCAGAGCGCGGAGCCTGGAGTAACCTTGGCGGGACCGGATCGCTGATTTGGGTCGGAGATGCCAATACCACCATCACACCTGGCTCTACAGTCTATGTTGTTCCAGGGATGTACTATCCAGCTGGCTCGGGATTCAGTATTCCATTTGATGCCGTGTTACAGGTTTGGCGAAACGCAACTCAGATTTCTTCAGCGAATATTCGAGCCGCTGACTCAGCTGATTTAGATGCTTACGCAGACCCAGCTAATAACGAAGACTTCTTTGTAGTAGTGGGCAAGGAGCGAGCGGCTCTGCACTATATCCTCAAACGGGTCACAATCACGACCGATGCTAACGGTGTCACAGTAATCCCAGCAACAGAGCGGGGCTGCTTCGCGTTCATTCAAGGGGTAGCAAGCCGCATTGACACACCTGTTAAAACTGGGTTAGCTGCCAACACAACTTACAAGGCGCTGGTCTACTACCCACCTCGGGCTGATGAAACTTGGCAGCTGCTGATGGCCTATGCGGAGTATGCAGGCATTGGTACGCTGGAACCTCAATTTCTTTCAGGTGCAACTGTTGTTTCTAAGCCTCTGTTTTTCATTCACACGCAAGGTGGGGGGAGCGCAGTTCATCAGGGTGAGTCGGATACTCAGTTGGCACCAATCGCGATGCATTTGCCCGCGATCGCGGCTCCAGCCATGCCTCCCTATCGCTTCAATGCACCGGTGCAAATTCTAGGTGAGCCGTATCCAGGCCCCATCACCCTGCGAGAGTATCCCCTCTTGCCTGCCCCTGGCTTGGCGCTACCCGCCCCCGGTCAAACGCTCTCCTTAGAGGCAGCAACTCAAGTGCAATCGCGATCGCTGCGAGCTCGCATCATGGTGGATGGTCAGTTGATGGGCTTTCGATCCCCCATCTTGGCCAGCCGAGCTGAGTTTCAAGCAGTGTTGATGTTTGTCGTTGAGAAAGGGGGCGATCGCCGACTTGTAATGATTGCTCGCAATACGAGTGGAGGAGAGAACATCCCCATTGACTCTGACCAGCAAACTGCTTTTGACACATTCAGGCTTTAGGGTATGGCAAGAAATCCTCAACTTTTTCCCACTGACTTTCCTGCCACCATACCGGGGGTTGGCTCAGAAGAGTTTGCATTAGAAAATGCAGTCACAACCATCCAGCGGCAAGCACGAGACACAGCAGTCCGGCAGGCTCATACGCGGCGGATTGGCGGACAGAATTCAATCGGCAACCAAAATAAGCTGGTCAGTGCGTCACAATTCCTGATGCCGCTTTATCAAATTGGCCCTGTCATCCAGGCCCCTCCCTTTTTGGGAACTGCGGCTTACTTGGGTGGGGGACGTGGCTACACCAGCACCTTTGATGCGATGTACCAGCTTCCCTTTTCCAACGAAACCTTCGCTGATATGGGAGTGCGTTTAACTGAAGCCCGGATGTATTGCGGGACGGTCGGGGATGCAAGTGCTGGCAGATTTTGTGGTGGGTTCAACTCCAAATTTGGAACTTCAGTTACCAGCCTGGATGAGTTTACTTATTTAAAGGAATCAGTTCAACGACTAGGCGCTCAACTGAGCCAAGCCCGATTTGGCTTAGCTGGAGGAATTGGTGATAAGACGAAAGGGTTTCTCCTAGGTGGAGTAGCAGTAGGCTCAGTTAGTGCGGTCCGAACGGGCGATCGCCTCACTTATGCCACCAATACCATTGCAGGGCTTGGCAATTTCCTGCTCACAGACCGGATTGCCCCGCACAACGGCACTTGCAATAAGTTCTCCGGGTATATCTATGGGGGCTCGCCCGTCGCGTGGCTGGGAGGGCCGCTCTTTTCAATTGAGCGAATCACACTTACAACTGAAGCTATTACAACAATTGGAACCACTCTTGCCCATGCTCACGTCGTTCATGGCACTTGTGGCAGTGATATCAAAGGATACCTTGCTGGAGGCAATACAAATCCTCCTGCTAGTTGGAATTGGTTTACGAACACCATCACAGCTTTTACTTATTCTGGTGAAACATCGGCTCCTCTATCAGCGACCCTGGTAGAGGGAAAGGTGTGCTTGGATGGCACTGGTAGCAGTGTTGCAGGGTACTTCGTAGGAGGTGACACTGTTGCAGCCAACTGGCAAGGTACAACCACAGCGGACAAGTTGACCTATAACAATGAGACCACCGCCCGCTTGGGTGCTCAGCTTTCTCAACCTCAATCAGATCAAGGAGCTGTGAGCGATTATGGGGCTGGATTCTCCTACTAAAGAACCTCTGACTAATCTGTCAATTAATTCCAAAGCAGGGGTAGAGCATGAAATTCAACGACAGGAGCGGGTTCATTGGTTTTTGGGTTTGCGTCAAGCAGAGCTGTTCATTCAAGAGAAAAGAGCAGCTCTAGAAACTAATTATCATTTGCAACGAAAACATAGCCGGCAGGTTAAGACTTGGGAGAAAGAGTTGCAAACTCTGCAAGAGCTTGAGCAGCCCAGCCTAGAACAACTGGATCAAATTGAGGCGTTGCAGGATGACATCGCTGCGGCCAAGAGCAGTCAGGAAAATTTGCAGCCTTTGATCCGAGATTGTGGGATGGAATTGCATAGCGCTGAAGATCAAAAGCAGAGAATCTTACAGGCACATCCAGAAGCAATCGACCTTTCTTACATTGAGTTGCAAACCCGGTACAGCGCAGTTGCTCTTTTGGAAAAGCAAGCTCATGTCACTGCCGCCGAAATCTGGGCCAGTCACAATGCTCTCCCTGTCTCTGTTGGACATTTGCTATTTGACTTGTCTCCAGCAGATAGAGACTACGTCCTAGCCCGGGAAATGGAACTGAGAAACGGCGTGAAGGTGGGTGAAGCGATCGCTCATGCTGCTCAAGTTCTAGCCACCTTATCTCCAGAGACACAAAAGCAAGTTCTTCTGCAAGCAGCCCAAACTGTTATGAACTCTTCTGCCTTGACCCATGAATAACAACGCCACCAACTTTTCTTTAGAGGCTTCCTTCGTAGATCTCAACAGCAATGCTGTCGGCAACTTTAGCCGCTCTAGCATGGTGCATCTAGAGCGCGAGGTAGACGGTGGGGTACAGCTCTATCCGATTCCAGCTCATGCGCCTGCCTTCTATTCTGAAGATGGAGCTTTTCTACTGGAGCCAGCAGGAATTAACTTATTGACCTGGCCTTTAGCACTGAATCAGAACGTGTGGCTTAAGGGCAGCAACGTGATAATTCAGCCAGACGAGTCCGTTGCTCCAGATTCATCGCATTTAGCCGATCGCGTCATTTGGGCACCTGGCAATGGAGCGACTCAATTGCTCAAACGTACATTGCAGCTTGACGCAAGCAAGAGCTATACCCTATCTATTTTCTTGCGATCGCGGGGCGCTACTTTCACCAACGCAGATGTTTTGCGGGTCACGGGTGATGTTGTTGGCACCCCAGCGATTAGCCTATCAGTGCTAAATCAATTCCCTAATCGCTACCGCTTGGAGGAACTGACCCTCACCTTTAAAGCCACAGGGCAAGAGCCAAAGTTACCCAATAATCCTCATGAAGCAACGGACTATGCGGTGACGGCAGTTACGAACAATACGATTACATTTATTACCGCTAACAGCATTGGGGTTAACGACCTGGTTGGAGGCCAAGCCTTCTTCAACAACGTGGTCAATCGCTTCTTCAAGATTACGGCCAACACAGGAGGATCAGGCGGTGCTGTCACGTTGACTCTGGATGTAGCCAATCTAGTTGCTGAAGGCGTCAGCACCGCGTCCCGCGTCATCTTGGCGGCAGCTCCCAAGCAAAATGTCACGATTGAGTTTTACTGTGAATCTACAGCTGCGGTTGATTGGGGTGGAATTCAACTGGAAGAACGGCCTTTTAGGTCATCCATGATCTATCAAGAAGGAGAGCTGAATGTACGAGCTGCAACTCAGCTATCCTTTCGTAACAGCCCGGTCGCTAACTTACGAACTTTTGGAGTCTTTGCGGAACTAAAACTTTGGCGCGGCGACGGCAACTTATGGGATTTCGGTAACTTTAAGGCTTGGATTGCCCAAAATAAACTTTTTGTGCAAGCTGGTGCGACCACAATCAGCACGCCTGATAACTTACCAGGGCAAGGGGCCAAAATCTTTGCTCAAGTTGCTGAGGGCAGTTCTAGCTTATCGCTGTACGTCAATGGCATCTTGAAAGCTCGCTCTGCTCTCACTGGGTTTGTCGCCGATCTCAATGCCAATTTGACATTTACATCTGATGGAGTGAGAGCTTTCCAACGATTCCTCACCACAGATCAATTACTCTTAGATGGGCAACCGACGGTAGGAAGCTTAGCAGGACAAGATGTAGGCGAGATGTTCAAAAGCATTTTGCTAATTGATGCAACGGCCATCTCTGCTCACGCTCCACTTCTAAATTTGCCTCCGGTCACTGTCCCAGCTCCAGAAGCACCGATCGCGAAGAGCCCGATCACCGCAATTAACACTGCTACAAATGTTGTCACTGTTGGGGATGGCACTGGTTTCATAATTAGCAAGCCAGTCACTGCGATGCGCGGCAACATTATTATTGTGCGGGCCACTGTGACTAATATCAGTGGAGCCAATATCACTCTGAATACAACTGCCGGCATTGTCATCGGTGACCTACTGATTTATGGAAACGTGGATCAAGCCGGACACGCTTCTGTGCGCTTCCCGTTTGATCCCGTGGATCAGCAGATTATCACTGCGATCGATGTGGCAACTAAGCGCTTAACGGTTGCCTCTACCCTCTCTTTTACGAAGCAGAGAGCCTTCATCACAATCCCCCTGTATCAGGACATTGCAGAGGTGATCATCAAAAATATTGACAACACTAATGGCTACCTCTTTGTCGATAACGTAACGAACATCGCTGTAGGTAACGTGATTCAACAGCCTTTCAATGAGCTAATCATTTCACCCGCTAACTACTTTGCTGGCTTGCTCAATCCAGTCGATAAGGTGGCGATCGCCCAAAAATGGGCCAATGGTCTGGTGATTGAAAATCGTAATCCAGTGCCAGTCACAGTCCGACCATACCTGCGGGTTTATCTTTAAGCTTCTGGATGGGCTAAAAAGTTATTGGGGTCAGGAATTGTAACGACTCTACCGACCTGCAATTCTTCAAACGCAGAACCAATACGATTGAGCTTCAGAAATTCAGGATAACTGCTTGGATCAGCGCCGTGGTCCAGCAAAAATTTTGGTAGAGGTTGCCCGTCGTAGACTATGGTTTTAGTCTCAGGTCGAGCGATCGCGTAACCATATCGAGAGATCGGCGAGGGAATTCGCGATTGAGATTGTGAGAGTTGAGAGAGAGACATGAGTTAATTGCGAGGCCATAACTGGCCCACCAGTGGAATTTCAGGGCCGGAATTTTTCTTATACAAAATCAAGCCCTGATAAATTATCCTACCCGTCTTGGGTAAATTGTATGTAGCATCTTTATTTCCCTGCAAAACAGCCATACGTCAAACAATCCTTATGGCAATACAAGCAGCACTTCCATAGATAATTTCATACTTCTCAGTTTCGCTAACTTCTACAACATCAAGCTTATTTGTTCCAGAACCATATAGAGCAGAAATATCTTCGGGTAGAGTGCCTAAGACAGCATTATTTAGGCTTGAGTAGATCGGCAAATTGCTAATCAAATCCCGCTTTCCAGTAATCGGATTGGGGTTTTGCATTCTAGTAGCACTTAGTTCTAAAACTGCTTCCGACAACCCCGTATAGACTGCTGGCAGAGGCACATAAAAAGAATTAAGACTTAGGCCACTCTGGTTGCGAGGATAAAAAACATAAGGAGATTGATTTTCATTCCACCAACTCGGCTTATTGCTAGGGCGAATAAAACCAAGTACAACAACGTTGTTATTACTATTTCCTTGCGACAAATAAAGTAGACGATATCGATCGCCATTAACATAGGTAGTTACATATAGCTCAATAGAACTAAGCATGTTTACAAAAGTGCTTCCTGTTCCCTCGTTGGCCAAGACTTTAGTTGATGCATTCCATGCTGTTCCCACGGCTTGAGTAACGGTATAGGTGCCGTAATAAAAACGTACCCTAAAAAATGCAGTTCCATAGGTTTTAGTGGCATCAAAGGTGTAGGAAAACACTAAAAAGCGATCGCCTGAAACATAATCATCAACCAGAGTGAAGCCCATATCAAGGAATGCTTGTTTGATTACATTTCCAAATGAAGTGGTATCTACAGGTGCGGGAATTATCTGCTGAGTTCTTGTGGCAACCATTAACTAAGCCTCTAATAATAATTGAGTGAAAGTAACAGCGATCGCCTGAGATGTGATATCCAAATTGGTAATGGTTGCCGCGATCGCATTGCCACTGATAGCAGCAGCCCAAACCACAGGGGCTAAATCCCAATCGAGATTTCCGGCTTGTAACACCAAATCTAAAATCAACCCATGCTCACCAGACGGATCAGTACCGATTGCTCGATTTAGATCTGCAACACGATAAGCTTCTGATCGATAGAGACGAATTCTGACAGGGGCAGAACTAGTGACATTGAGCAACAGGCAAACATTCTCTAAGTCAGGGAGCGATAAACTATCACTGGCCTTGGCAGCGATCGCCGTGGTGGTAGCCGAAACGCTAGAGCGGGTGAGTCTTGGCAATTGAGCAGCTGGGACTTTCCCCGTACCATCCAGCGTGGCAACACCGTTGGGCACACCTTTTTCGGCCGCATTAATTTTGGTAGAGATAGCAGTTGTTACCTCGCTATCTCGTGCAATACTGGCCGGAATTTGACTATCCGTAAAGACACCCGTCGTGATTTTGGCAGCGTCCAAGTCAGGGATATCAATTGCAACCAGGCTATTTTTAACCGCTAAACTACCCAAGCCTAAGTTGTTTCTCGCGGTTGCCGCACTATTAAGGTCGCTGAGGTTATTGGCGATCGCCAAGGCTCCCACCTGAGCAGCGGTGTAGTCACCCGACTGAGCATTAACCACACCACTACGACCAAACACAGAAGTTACACCTGTGGTTGGAGTTAATATCTCCTGCCAATGAGACAGAGTAGATGGTCCTGGTATCCGCAAGATGTAAGTTTTTAGAGAATCCAAACGGACAGCAACATCCCCCACCTCAGCAGTTAACGCCAACATTTCCGCTTCAGAATTAACAGGAAAGGTGTCATTAATGGCGATCGGCGGAATTTGAGCGGTCGGGACTTTTCCTGCGCCATCTAACGTTGCTACCCCGTTAGCTATCCCCTTCTGTGCTACTGGAATTGCTCCAACCTGGTCAGCGGTCACATTGTGGGGATTACTGGTGTTAGCTAGGTGACTGGCTGTTGCTTCTAGCGTCGTCGCTGGAGTCTCCCACCAATTTGTTTTGCCTGTGATGCTCTTGATGCGATTGGCGAGCCAGCCAAACCATTGAGTCAAACTGCCAGGACCGAGATTAGTTGGTGCAGTGGTATCAGAAGCAGTGCGATTGCCAATTTTGATGTCGGTCACACTGCTATCAGGGTGATCCAAAACTGCTGCTGACTGGTGGTTTGCCAGCTCCTGTCCTGACAACTTGCTATTTAAGCTTGCTTCTAATCCAGTGATAGTGACGATCGCCTGAGTACCCTCATGATTAGCCCGATCGAGCAAACTGGCAGTGTTAGCAATCGCCGCAGTTCCTAAACCTAGATTCGCTCTGGCTGTTGCTACATTGGCGATATCACTCAAGTTATTGGCGATCGCCAGTGCCCCAACCTGAGCAGCGGTGTAATCTCCTAGCTGTGCGACAACCGCACCAGTGCGGCCAAAAACTGACTGCACCGGAACATTAAAAGCTGGCAACTGAGAAGCGGCAACCTTGCCTGTACCGTCCAGTGTGGCAACGCCACCGGCTACTCCCTTTTCCGTAGCACCCACAAAATCATTGACAGAAGCGAGCGCTGCTGACCCTAACCCCAGGAGCGATCGAGCCCCTGATCCAGATTGCAAAACGAAACTACTACCATTGCCAACAATAAACGCACTATTAGCTGGCGACAGGGCAGCAAGCTCATTCAACCTAGAATTTAGAGGCTGATAGCTTGCATTAAACGGAATACCGATAACCGTCTCATCAGCCTTGCCGATATAAAGTGTGTTGGTCTCTTCGACCCAGGCAGGTTCACCAAACTTTAAAGCAGTAGGAGGCAAATTGCCAGGTGAACGCTTAAGCTGAAAAATCGTTTCCACCATCAGAAAATTCCTCCATCCAGGTGGAATGTAGCAGGTTCAAAATTGGGATCAGAATCAGGTTCTAGACTCTCTTCTATGGCCGTCAGCCTTGTCTCAATCACAGTTAAACTGTTCAGTCTTTCCAAAAGGTCTTTCAACAAGAAGCCATCTACAAAAATTCCGTTTGGTCCCACCATTAACTCGTGAGAAACACCGCCCTTTGTGTCTAGGGATTGAACTCGCACGAACTGCTCATCCACTGAGATCCGAGCACTCTCATTCCCCCAGTCCGGGTCATCACTATCCGCAGACCAATTGCCATCAAAAAAACTGCTCAGTGCAACGCCTTGTTTCGGATCAAGCCGTAACCCCACAGAGCGGCCCACACTTTGAGCTACGCGCATCGCCAGCGGCCCCTGCATAAACAAATTGCCACCCTTACCTCCCAAGCTGAACTGGCCAAAAGGAGTTTTGATACCAGCGCCGCCCAAGCCTGCAAAGATGCCACTGCGCTTACCGCCAAGACTAGGACCTAGCATTTCAGCCGACAACTTGCTAATGCGAGCGATCGCCCCTTTGCCCGTGGCATCAGCCGCCATCTCAGCCGTGGCTTGAGTTGCGCGAACAACCGCGCTCTGTCCCTTAGCGGGAATAGCGTTCACAACTTGATTCAGGCTAGATTGACCTTGCTGTAACGCAGGCGATAACTGCTTGGAGAGTTTGGCGATAGCTTGCGGCAACACCTCCTTAGCGGCATGTTCTGCAAGATTGGACGCTTGAGCATTGATCAAGCCTTGAAATCCATGACCTGCCAATTTTTTGAGCGCAGCTCCCACATCCCCACCTTTAATTAGGGACTGGGACAACTCCGCCAGCGGGCCAATGGCCCCGACCCAAGGCGATGCGGCTTCCAATTGGGTGACAGCCTGATCTACCAAACCGCGACTCATATGCCCAACTAATGTCTCTAAAGGAGAGTCAAAGTCATCCCTTGGCATTGTGAGCACTGCTCGCAGTGTCTCGTCACTGAGCAGCTTTTGCTGGGGTGCTGGTAGAAGCTTTCGCAGATCACGGACACGCTGCTGAATGGCTTGCGCCCGGTCGCTTTCTAGTTCTGGGAAATCTAAATTTAGGAGCGATTGAATCTGATCGAGATTCTTGTGCAGGCCCAAGCCAACTATGTTTTGAATTGCTGGAAAGCCACCGGGCGCGATCGCACCTAGCACCGCCTGTAGTTGTATTTCAGAGTCATGGCCAAGGCTTGTGAGGATAGGCGTAATCTTTTCTAGATCAAATCCTTTTGCTAGCTCCTCAGGTAGCAGAGCCTTAACCTGGCCAGCGATTGCGCCAAGATTGGTAGGCTGTTGCAAAATCTTTTCCACTTGGGGTACCAGAGTCGCGATCGCGCTAACGGCCCCCATTTGGGGAAACAGTGCAGCCCCTAGGAGTTGTGGGGAGACTGTTTGCAGCGTCGCTAATTGCTCCAGCCCTTGAGGGAGATAGCTACCCAGTCCTGTTTGCAATTTTCCCAGAACTGAATCTGCTCCACTAATGAACTCCTCAATGTCACTTCCTGGAACAAAGTCTCCCGCGATACGGCTAGCTTGCTTCAGCAGCTTGCGGCCAAGGTTCAGGTGTCCACCTAAAAACGATCGCGCTTTCGTCAGGGCTTGAGAAATCTGATTAACTGGTCCTTCTAGCTTGGCCTCAGCTCCATCCAACAAAAGAGAGGCGATCGCAGATGACTTCAGTTCAACTTTTCCATCAGCCTTGAGCGTTGACTGAGCTCCCTCTGCATTGCGCTGCACCACTGTCCCATCGGGTGAATGGGTTGTGAAAGCTTTGTCATTTTCAATGCGGGAGGTACCATCTTGCAGCAGTTGTAAGCGAGCATTCTGAGCAGTTTGCTGGGTAATGTCTCCCTTACCAGAGACATGCTGCAACACTCCATGAGGATAGGCGTTTAACTGGCTGGCATCAGCATCATTCTTGATCTCAAATACTTGTCCTGGTGTTGCTGATCCATACACCTCTTTGGAACGGTCCATCTCAGGCCAAGGGCTATCAACACGGCTGGGAATGCAACCCAACAAAATCATTTGTCGAGGATCACCCATCATTGGCAGTAGCGCTACTTGAGATCCCACCTTCAACAAGCGATGGGTACCTCCCGGAACAGCATTCGCGACAAATTCCTCAAGCACCCAGACCCAACCATCATTAGCATTGGGCAAGTCCGTATCTTGTTGAATCAAATCGCAACGAACCCGGACGCGACCAAGCTTCTCTGGATCATTAAGCGAAGTAATTTCACCGGGCACCCATCCAATGATGAAGCCCTCTTCTAAATGACTCGCCAGCCCTTCCGGGCGCTCTGGTGTAAATATGCGGGAGAGAGAAGGCATGCGCTATCAAGTTAGCTAAAAAACAAGACCGCACCCCGATTGGACTGCGGTCTCCAGTTATGGATAACCCTATGACTACAAAATTGAGCGATCGCCGCTTTGAGATGCTTCCGAGAAATCAACTAGCTCTCATTTATTTAGCCTCGCTTTGATTGATGAGCATTATATTAATCTAATAACAATAATCTTATTAGGAAATTGAAGCTAAGTTATCGCAGCAGTTACAACAAGCTGATCACCAAGATGGAAGCCATGCAGCAGCGAGTTCCACGGCAAGGAATTCGTTGGGCCATGGACAATGCCAAAGCTGTAGATCAAAGCTGTCGCGATCACTTAGAAACTCAAGGGCGGGGTGGAACGCCACCGCCGTTAAGCAGCATGACGCGGCAAATTTACGCCAAGGACGGAGAACCGGATGGTTCTGGCATCGTGGATCACCTCACTTTGGAGTTCCGGAAACGAGGTGACAAGTTCTACGCCACCCTTGGCATTCCTAACGGTAAGCCTGCCATGATTGCCAAAGTGCAGGACCGAGGAACCACGGTGCGCGTAACTGAGAAGATGCGCGGTTTCTTATCGGCTCGTTATGGCATTCACCTGCGGCAAGAGACTACCCACATCAACATTCCAGGCCGACACTTTTGGGAGCGATCGCTCCGACGTGGGCGATCTAAAGCGATGCGTGAACTGAAGCGGTTTTTCAGAGAGGTGACCCGGTGACCAACTACCGGATCGAGAGAGTTGGGGTCAAAGGAATACGGGTGCAATCGTTGCTAAATTTACTTGCCCCAGAACCAAAAGAAGAGGATGACGATCAGATGGAGAAGGCGGTATGAACAGTTCGGAAATCGCGATCGCCCCTAGGCCTAGCCCGACCGCAGGTGACACCATCATTGAGGATCTAGAACGCGAGTGTGCTTGGTGGCAAAAAGTTTTGCGGTTGCAAGACTGGACCATTACTGAAATTTCAATGATCCGCCGCTGGGAGCTTCCTAATCCGAAAGCTAAAAGCAAGGTTGATTGGAACATACAAAATAAGACCGCCCAAATCAGCATTCTAGAAGCGATTGATTTGCGAGAGGAAGATCGTTTTGATTCCACTTTTGAGTTGGTCAAGCAGTTGGTCTGGTTACACTTCTCGCTGTTTTTGGTCGAAGAAGACACAATCGCCGAAATTGCTCAATGCCAAGCTGTTCACTCAATCACCCAAGGTTTGGTTTCCACCTCCAGAAACTCCAGGATAAAGGTTCAAGAACAGTCCGCATTCTTTACTCTGCAAGAGCTTCAGAAAAAATGTGAGTACTGGCAAAAAACTTTGCGCTTGCAAGACTGGCAAGTTGAGCTCAAGTTTGCACGTGCTTCCGAACTCGCTAGGCCTACTAATCTAGGTCAAGCCCACATTAATTCCACCCACAAAGCGGCTTGGATCAAACTGCTCGACCCCATTGATCAGCAAGATGGCGATCGAATGATAGCAGCAGACCATGAGGAAACCTTAGTCCATGAACTGCTGCACCTACACTTTGACCCATTCATGGACTTAACTAATTCTGCCCGCAACACTGCTCAAGAAATCGCGATCGAGATGCTTGCCCATGCACTAGTGGTCAGTCAATTATTAGTTGATGGGTAAAGTCGATGCAGTTTTATCCTGGCATCTGCGGTCGTAAATCGCCAATCAATCCAGGTCTTCTCTTGATTGCGCTGCTCTTGCCAAGCTTCTACTTCTGTCTTTAACACGCTGAGGTCGCCAATCCGACGATCTAAACATTGACGGCTCAAAACGCTCAGTTCAATTTCAGCCATGTTTAACCAACTTCCATGCTTTGGTGTCGGACAAAACTCTAAACGACTGAGAATCCGTTGAGCTTCAGCAGGCTCAAACGCTTTGTACAACGAAGCGGGAGAATGGGTGTTGAGGTTATCTTGTACCACGGTAATCTTAACAGCCTCAGGATAGTCCTCATCGACCAGTGCTTTCAGTAAATGGGCATAATCAATCGCGGTTCGCCGTTCCGTCACTTCCACTCGTCGCCACCCGACTATCGGCTCACAAATCATAAACAAGTTCGCGGTGCCGTTGCGTTCAAACTCATAGTCCACTCGTTCGGGCTGACCGGGCTGAGCTGGAATGGGTCTGACGGTTTCTTTGACTAATTGTTTGGTAGCCTCATCAATGCAAACCACCGGGAAGGCTGAATGATAGGCACTTTGATACACCTCTAACACCGCCTCCATGCGCCAAACAAATTCAGCATTTTGTTCTGGTGGAATCACCCAACATTCTTGCTTCCAAGGTTGCAGTTCGTTTTTTTAAAACTTGTCGCACACACTCATGGCTGAGTTCTTCGACATACCCGAGTTCAACCATCTGGTCGGCTAACAATCGGACTGTCCACCGTCCTCTTCCCTGAGGAACCTCACTGCAACGTAAGGCAATCAAATGCGCCTCTAAGTCGCCTGTTAATTTGTGTTTTCGTCCGGCTCCTGGACGAACCTTTAAGGCCGCTTCCATGCCCTCTTCGACAAAGCGTTGACGCACGCGCTCAACCGTTCTGATACTCACATCGAATGCCTCTTTGATATCCCCATCGCGCCAACTTCCGTTGGGTTGATTGCAGTCTGCCTTGAGAAGAATTCGAGCATGATTGATCTGATACAGCGGTTGCCATTTGAGTAAGCCACACAGCTACCAGCTTAAAAGTTTACTGCTCGCGTTTCCCTGTGGCTTACCAATCCGAGAATTGCTGTAAGCCGCATGCTTGCCAGTGGTTATAAAGCGCTCCAGATACTGCCGTTCTATTTCAGTGAGACGCACAACGTATTTCTTGGGCATTGCCTTGGTAACTTGATCAACTGGCTCTATCCTACTCCAGAAGCCCGTCAAGCTTTTATTGACTGACCACTAGTAAACTTGAATCGAGGTGCTCATGAGCCTCTATTCTGATCTTGAGGAAATTCAGAAGGTGTTGACCTTCTATGCCAGTCCCGACAACTACAACGAAGATGGCATTGCGGGACACTCAATTCTGTTTGGATGGGAGCATGACTGTGGCCAGCGAGCTCAAGCAGTTCTACAAAAATGCGATCGCCTGCTGCATAAGTTGGCTCAGCTAGAGCAGGCACCAAAGCAGGAGAAACAGAAAGCTGCTATCGTTACCAGTCACAACCTCCATATTGATGTTTGGACCCGTTGCTTTGCGTCTACCAACCTAATACCACTACTAGCCCAAGCTTGGCAGGGATGGACGCAATTAGGGCCAGGAGCGGTATTTATCGGCTGCTACTGGAGCTTTCAACAAGGACTTCTAAAGCATCAAGTCCAAAGCTCCTACTTAGATTTGAGCAGTATTGAACCTCAAGCTGAAGAGCCAATCAGAAGTGAAATCATGGTGAAGGTAGCCGACTATGATCCGGTCAAGGAAGCGATTGTTGTGTTCTACGGCAATGACCTGAGCCAAGGAGGGAGGTTCAAGCTATCCCTCAACCGTAACTTCATTAAATGCATGGCGATCGCCTCCGAGGAGTTTACAGCCGTTGAGTGCGCTGAGAAGCTAGGCATTGTGCAGGAGGCACTGAGTGCTACCAAAGCGGTGAAGCTGCCTTTAGATGAGGCACAGAAGACCCCTGCTAAGGCAGGGCACATTCTTCCATCGCTCGTAATCTCATCTATCCCAGAACTATGAGACTCGCTTACCAGTACCGACTGCGATTGACCACACAACAGAAAACCACAATCGATCGGTGGCTTGAGCTTTGCCGTCGTCAATACAACTATCGGCTAGCCGAGCGATTCAATTGGTACGAGAAAAATCGTTGTGATGTCAATGCCTGTCCACTCGTCTGTCATCTGCCAGAGTTAAAAGATCGTCCTGACTTCTACAGCCAGAAACGGGATCTGGTGAACTCAAAAAAGCTTTTTCCTGAATATAAAGAGCTTCCTTCCCATACTCTGCAAGATGTGATTGCACGAGTGGAGAAGGCGTTCGACCGATGGCTGAGCGGTGATAGCAATGGAAGGCGAAACGGTAAACCTCGATTCAAGGGTCAAGGGCGATTCCGTTCTATTGCATTTCCAGATCCAGTGAAGCCAGAACACATCGACGGGCGATTCATCCAGCTTCCGAAAATCGGCAAACTCAAGATGATTCTGCACCGTCCCATGCCGGATGGATTCAAGGTGAAAACGGCTGCAATTATCAAGAAGGTGGATGGCTATTACATCACGCTGTCTTTGCAAGATTTGTCTGTGCCCGTACTCACGCCTGATGTTCCAACACTGGAAAATACCATCGGAATTGACATGGGACTTAAGGCGTTTCTGGTAGACGATTCGGGGAAAGACGAGCCCATCCCCCAACACTACCGGAAAGCGGAGAAGCGGCTGAAACGATTGCAGCGTTCACTGTCTCGCAAAAAGAAGGGTTCTAGCCGTCGTAAGAAGGCGATTAAGCGAGTCTCTAAGGCGCATCTGAAAGTATCAAATCAACGGAAAGACTTTCACTACAAAACCGCGAAAAAGCTTTTATCTCAAGGAAAGCATGTTGCTCACGAAAAGTTAAACATCAAAGGGATTGCCAGAGGCAGACTGGCAAAATCAACGCATGATGCTGGATGGGGTCAATTCCTGCAAATTCTCTCAATCAAGGCTGAAAGAGCTGGGTTGATGGCAATTGCAGTGAATCCAAGTGGCACAAGTCAGAACTGTTCTGGATGCGGCACGAAAGTTCCAAAAACATTAAAGGACAGACTTCACGCCTGTCCTAAGTGTGAGCTAACGATTGACCGTGACCATAATGCAGCAATCAACATCAAACATTTGGCGGTAGGGCATTCCGTCAATAAAGCTCAGGTAACGTCCGATGCAGTAGCAGGAGTCACTGAGAAGCCCACGTCCTATACTGACGCATAGAGCGTGGGAGTATGTCACCAGTGTTCATCATTCAAACCCTAGAACTCAGCCGCAAAACAGCTTTACCAGAAGTGAACAATATTGTGCGATCGCAAGGTGCATTGGTGATCGTTGCTGACCAATCTCAAGGTGAGCTGCTGACTCCTTTGCTAACACCGCGTATGGCAAGCGACTACTTAGGGTTTGAGTTACGGCCTAATGAGCAGAACATCACTGTGGCACTGCACCGGTCTCCCAATCATTCCTATAGCTTTAATGGCAACAGTTGGGTGCCTAGTCCCGACCCAACGTTCTACACACCTGACCAAATTCGCCAAACCTTATCTGCTTGGGCTGGCCCTCTACAATTCCGCTTGAGGCTGCAACGCTATAGCAACGGCGAGTCTCCAAAATTGCAGGAGCTAAAGGTGGGGTATGAGGTACCAGGCGATCGCCTTAGCTACTTAATAGATATTGCCCTGCCCAACTTCTTCTCAGTGCCCGTGCAGCTCACCCGCTGGGTACGTCCTTCGCCAGACGGTCTATCGGTACCACTTCCCTCCAGCTTCACACCCGATCGCTTGTCGAGCGTAAAAGTTCTTTCCCCAGAACTGAGACCACAACCCGGAACAGTGGTCACCACGCCAACCCCTAGAATCACACTCAGCAACCCGATCCCCCAACAGCCTAGCCGCCTAATCTTCAAGTTCAAACCCAAGGCTGCGCACCAGCCAGGGGTTTATCAAATTACTGAGCTACCTTGCATCGTTCTGCGCTTACTCGACGGCACGAACTATCGTCGTATGACCGCTGAAGATTCTATTCGCCTGCCAGATGGTCAATCGCGGCTATGGCAAACAACTTATCTCTATAATCAGCCTCTTGAAGTGCTGGTAATTGCATCAGAAATGGAAGATGCAAGGGCGATCGCCAACCAACTCATGCAGCGGGTCAGTTCTATGGGGCACATTGACGCACCTCCTTCAGCCCTAGAAATTCCCCTGCACCTGACTCAAGGCATTCGCTCAGGTGACGTGTTGGAGCAAAATAACTTGATCACCCTCACTTTACGGGTGGTCCTGCTTAACATGACTGAGGGTGAAACGGTTAGGGACGTGCCAACTTTAATGGAGATTGAAAAGGATTTTAGTCCCAAAACGGAAGTCTTTTAGGAAAAACGATCAAGATTTCCATCAGTAACCTATCGGTTGCTACCAATCCAACTTCCCTGCTCGTCATAGTTTTGCGATCCACTCCAGCCCCCTGCATTCCAAACCGCATCAAACGCTGGTTTCATAATTGAAAGAAGGTGAACATCAAAACTATCAACTAAGATTTCTGGAATTAAAAGCCTATTCCTATCAATGGGATGCACACGTCCAGAAGGTCCGTAAGAATTAGAGATGATCTGATAACCTTTCACACCGACAAAACTTAGCATGAGCACTAATGGTGGTTCTATACCAAGCTCTTGCTGAATATCAAAAATTCGTTCCAATTTCTTGATGAGCTCTCCTTCGTAGTAAGGACGAATATATAAGCTCTCATCAGGCTGCGGCGCTACTGTAGAAGCATCAACAATTTCAAAAATCCCGTTTCTAAAAAACTGAAGATAGCCGAAAGCATGTTTCTCTTGTCGATTCCTCAAGGCACTTACAGAAGTTAGATATCCGTCAAGGTTGTACCTGCCATCCCAGCCGGAACTTCCCAATGGTCCTGGCGTTTTATTTTCTAGCAGCATCACATCAAGCTGGTTTACTAGGTCAAACGCCTCAAGTGGAATAATGTGAAACACTAATTTTGCTCCAGATATCATGGGTACTGGGCTTTCATCAGACGAAATCAAATCAAGCCGCTCTCGGCGAAAAGATCTAATACGTTCTACAAGGGACTCTGAGCGGCTGAAAGCAGCCCGAATTTCTCCTACATCCATTTGGTGCTTTCCCCCTGAATTGCGAACATAGAATCTTGCAGCGTTTCCAAAGGTCACCATATGAGGTGCTACCCAGCTTCTAGGTATTTGTAGAACTATAACCACTCGCTGGTTTTGAAGAGTAACAACCTCAATATTCAGTCCTGGAATTCTAGGAGAAATCCCATCCCGAATCATGTTCTCCATTCTGAGCTTTTCTGCATCTGGATTGTCGAGCTCTAAGCCGCAGAGCTGAGTAGGTAGCCCCGCATCTTCACCCATTCCGAAGATTAGATGCCCACCTACTGTATTGGCGAACGAGGAAACATCATAAAGAAATTCTTTCTTTTTCTCATCGCTGCTAGCTAGGCGATCTCTCTTATAATCAATGATCTTCCCCTCAGGAAAGGCATTGGCGTTGTCTATTAATGCCTGAAGATCAGCCTCAGTGAGTGAGCTTATGGGTTTACCGTTAAGTAACATACTGAGTTTCTTCTTCCAATTCAGCTATTTTTTACTAACCCAGCCTAGCTCAAGCAACCTCGCCAAACCCCAACTAATAGACCTTGCAGCACTACGTCAGAGGCAAGAACTCGGATAGGTTCATAACGTGGGTTGGCAGGCTTGAGAACCACTTGCTTACCGTCTCGATGAAAGTATTTGAGGGTTGTGCCCTCCCCCTGCACCAAAGCTGCCACGATCGCACCGTTCTTCAAGGCTTGTGGATCGGGTACTGGCATCATAATGACGACATCACCATTGTTGATCATGGCCCCGATCATGCTATCTCCTCGCACTTGGAGAGCAAAGCAACCGGGTTGAAGCGCAATTCCAGCCAGGTCTAAGTGCTCAACTACATCAGCAAAAGGTGTTACCACCTCCCCTGCCGCGATCGCACCCACAATAGGGATACCCTTGGGCTTCAATGGCTTTAAAACCCGCAGCGATCGCGCACAGCCTTGCTTCCAAGTCACATACCCTTTATCCCGAAGTTGAGCCAGCCTTTGTTGAACTGGAGCCGCAGACCTTAACCCCATTGCTACTGTCATCTCTCGGTAGGATGGACAAGTCTGATGCTCTTGAATGTAGGACTCAAGCCACTCCAGAAGTTCTTGCTGTGGTGGAGTTAGAGGAGGATTCATAAAAACGGCACTAATAGATCCCTTGTACTACAGTCTCTCACATGCTTCTAATTTTGAGAGCAGAGCGATCGCTCAACCTATGACACAATCAAAACCTCGTTGACCTCACCTCGATTGTTAGCCTTCGAATTAATCGCTCTTCTAGCAGGAACAGTGTAGACTCGGAAATCGCTATAAAGCTCACGAATAAAAGGACAATCAGAGTTTGAAAGCGTTACCTGAACCCCACGCTCAGCTAAGTTCACAAATAGCTCTCTGAGTCTGATTTGGTCATGCTCGGTAAAACCATTACGGCTATAAGAAGTAAAACTGCTGGTTGGATTGAGCGGATGATAGGGCGGATCGAGGTAGACAAAGTCATTGTCAGCAGCATCTAAGACCGATTCAAAAGGTTGAGCTTTGAGGACCACAGGTTGTAGCGCTGCCGATACCGATCGCAGCAATTCTGCATTGCAAATCAGCGGATTCTTGTAACGACCGAAGGAAGTATTAAATTCTCCTTTGGAGTTTTCGCGCCAGAGACCGTTGAAGCAAACCCGGTTCAAATAGACAAAGCGAGCTGCCCGCTCCAAGTCAGTCGTCCCTGGTTTCGCCCGTACTTGGTGGAAGTAATCACGGCTATGTTTTTGCTGATGTATAGATAAGTGCTCGATAAGCAGCTCCACTTGCTCACGGACACAGTGATAAACATTGATCAGCTCAGGATTGATGTCACTTAACACTGCACGCTTTGGCAGGAGATGAAAGAAGACTGCCCCACCGCCCAGAAATGGCTCATAGTAAGTTTGAAATTTTTGCGGCTGGTAGGGCAAATATTTTGCAATCAGTTGGCCTTTGCCTCCAGCCCACTTCAAAAACGGACGAGGCGGAGTTGTTTCAAGGATCGGCGATCGCATTAGTTACCATTTTTCTCTAGCCATTGCTCAGCTCGTGCATGAGCCCGTTCGATTGCAGCAGGTTCGTCTACGGGGATCTCTCCAAAGCGTTTTTGAGATCGGCATTGTAGCCGCCCGTTCTTGAATACCCACTGGTAAACGATGAAAGCAAAGGTTTTGCTGGGATAGGAACCAGGCGCATAAGTATTGCGAGTATCCCAAATCTCCCACTGCCCCTCAACCTTGCCCTCAGCGCTGGGTTTGCGGTGCTGCTTGCCGCGCTCAATATCCGCGATCGCCTGCGAGGCTTGATCTAGCTGAGACTCCAGCGCTTGGATACGGTCATAGCGATACTTTGCGGCTCTGTAGCGGGCATACTCCACCTTCGTTAAATGGTGACGATTGGTTTTACCGCTGTCATCCTTAGTAGTGCGTTTAGCCGCAAAAAGCTTGGTTGGTGCGTAAAGTCGGTGATACCAGAACTTGGTATAGAACCCTGTCTTCTGTAGCTTTTTGACAACGGTATAGTCTTCAATCCCAGCGCTGGCCCATTCCTTTGGCCATACCATGCCGCCCGCCCGTACCGCTACTGCTTGCTCCGCTTTCAGCTCAATCAGATCAGCTTCTACGTGCCGTCTCTGAATGAGTAGAGCTTGCCGTCGCCGTTCTAATGGAGCACCTTCAATTACCGTGAGTTCAGGCGTTACGGGTTCAACTTTAGGCCAACGACAGTAAGCTCCATCCGCTGGCTGACTGAGCAAACAAGCCCAACCGATACTAGAGAGCAGATACAGTTGACGCAACTCTCCGTAAGGCAATTCCACTGCCTTGGACAGTTCTACTTCAATCTCTAACGGCAATCCGTGCTGAGCTGCTCGTTGGGTTACCGTCCAACCATCGTTATACCAACTCATGATGGTTTGGCGCTGCTGCTCAGTGTTGGTCCAGCCATCACCTGCAATAAAGAGAACCCGCTCAATTGTGAGAGTTCCTTTACTGCTGTCATCTTGCCTGGAAATTTGAATGGCCATCTCGCTCGGCATTCGGTGCTCATGCTCTGGCTGCTGAGTTACTGTCCACCCCTGCGCTTCCCAAGCAGCGATCGCTTGCCGCTGTGCTTCTGTCAAAATTGGTTCTGGGTAATTGAAAATTACAGGCGGTTTTTCAATCTTTTCAATGGCACTGAGTGGCAAACTCGCTTGAATTGCCACCCCGCCTGTTGGGTTATCAAGTTCAACAGATGCCGTGCGCTTTCGGGATTGCCAATCCTCAACTCGCACCTGTCTCACTGTCCCTACATTCCCAAATACATAGCCTTCAGGAGTTTCACCAATCACCCGCACGCGATCGCCTACTTTAATGGGTTCAGCCTGGGCAAATTCCTGCGACTCTAGCAAAAATGGCTCAGCCATCTCCGACTTAGCATTCACAACCTCTAACTGATTGAGGTCAAAGCGCCGAACACAAGTATCTCCTTGCAAGAGCACCCTGACTTCTCCTTGCAACTCAGGTACAACAGAAGCAGGTTGCACCGTTCCTTGGCGATCAAGGTCGTCTTCAAGCCCAATCTCAGCTTTGCAAACTCGCACTAGAGTTCCGGGTGCTGGTTGCTGGGGTGCAGCCGTAATTAGTTGAAAGTTTTTCCTCGCCCACTCATTAACGACTAACCGTCCCCGAAAAATCCCATCTTTGGGGTAGGCACTGTGATAGGAGAGGTCAATTTGGGCGATCGCAGGTAGAACAACTTCGTATTCTGCAATCAATCCGTTAGGGCTTTGAAGGTACTGGCCTTTACACTTCCCTTTGCTAGGTCGCTCAGCAAGGTCACAAGCAGGAACTGAGAAGTAGCTCTGGACTAAAATACCAGTTGCCGTCCTTCGTTCCCCAAAACAATAATCTAAAAACTTTACGCGATCGCCAACCTCAAACTTTCGTTCGATCGGCGAAGTTGGAAAAACAAACCCTAAATCAGCAGAAACTCTTGTTCCTGTGAAATCTTGCTTTACAATAGAAATCACGGTTAACCACCTAATATCCCTTTTGGTTAACTGAACGGGACGTTGGCGCGTCCCTAATTTTTTGGAATTGCGTTTATCTTATCATGATAATTGAATTGTAGTTTCTAATTCTGGACTTCCCAGAACCAGACTCGCAAGCGCCAAAAAGTCTGACGGAAGAGACATTTCAGGGAGTACCAAGGATGTCGGATCATGAGCTGGTGGATCGCTTGCTCAAAGTCCTCGGAAAGCAATATATCTGAGTCTGCTCGTGCATCCTCTGGGTGGTGTTCCCGCCACCACAGCAGAAAGTAATCTAAGCCTTGAAATAAATCATTTAGATCGTTGTATCGCATCCAGTGGCGCTCCCACCAGGGAGATGGTGAGAAGAATAACGGAAGCGATCGCAAGAATCTCAGCATGTTCACTCGTCCTGGTCTTGCTTGATTGCAGCAATCAGCAGTGCATTCTCCAAGAAGTGAATCCCACGATTAACGATCTCCGGTGGCGAGACTGCAATTAATTTTAGAATGTGGTCGGTTAGACAAAGTTCAGGACTTGGAAGGTTAGGAGTAGAAGGAGAGGAGGCTAGCAAGGTATCGTGATGGTGAATCGCTAGCGGAGCAGCAAATGATTCCCCTCATCGGTGTTCCTGCCACCATTGCCCAAGGGATGAGTGCTTATCGAGACGTGTTCTGTCGGGAAGCCGGATTCGAGCATGTCAGTCGCTATATCAGTGGACTGTTGCTGAGCCAGAACAAGACCCTGCAAGGCATTCACGCTCAGCAGGTGTATCCGGAAGGCAAAGCCGTCAGTCGGCGAGCGATGCATGAGGCGGTGTTTGAGGCTCGATGGGATAGCGAGGTTCTGATGCAGCAGCATCGGCGGCAAGTCGGTCTGCGGCATCAAGGATGTGGGCGAGAAATCATTAGTCTCGACTGGACCCTATCGCATCATGAAGAGGGCGAGCACATCTATGGGGTCAAGCGCGCCTACGATTATGTCAACCACTGCATGAGCCGCTACCAAAGCGTGGTGACTGGCGTGATTGCGAATGGCCAGCAGATTGATGGGATTGCGGTCGAGGTGCAGTTGCCAGACTTTAGCGAGGCGGAGAGAGGATACCTGCGCATGACGGCTCAACCCAGTTACGAGCAGATGGAACAAGTGAAGCAACGGTTGCTGGAGTTGTTGCACTATCACAAGAACCGATTGGCCTATCGCAAGCGCACCGAGATGGTCGTGGACATCGTGCGCCAAATTGAGGCAGAGGGGCAGTTTCCCCAAGCTGACTATGCCTTTGACAATGGGGTGTTAACCCTGGAATTGACGCAGCTGATTGAGGCCTCCGGCAAGCATTGGGTCAGTGAGATTGAATGCTCTCGACTCATTCTGTGGAACGGGCAATGGCGGCGGGTGGATGCGGTTGCCACCGAACTGCGCCAACAGCACCTAGAGAGTTTTCGTCCCCTTCAGGTGCACGCTCGCAACGGAGAACTCAAATTCTTTTGGGCCTTTACCAAAACCCTTCGGCTCAAGCGCTATGGACGCAAACGCCTCGTCATTGTGCATCAGCAACCCGATCTCAGCGACCCTCCGCGCTTCTTGCTCAGTGATGCACTGCATTGGGAAAGTGCCCGAGTGATTCAGACCTGGAGTTACCGCTGGGCCTGCGAGATCTTTCATGAGTTTTGCGCTTCAGGTGACAGGCTTCGAGTCGGCTCAGGTGCGCAATCAGGAAGCGGTCAAACGCCACTTTCGTTTAAGTTGCGTAGCGCAGTCGCTCCTCCAGCAAGCCACCTGTCAGGGCAAGAAATCGGAAAGATTTGCGTTTGCCAAGCATCAGCAAACGGTGGGACAGCGGCTCTACAGTCTGACACGGGAGGCTTACCAGCAATTGCTGCATCTGATTGAGGGGTTGTTTGCCCAAGGGCGATCGTGTCAGCAAGTCCTGGAGGTACTTATGCCTGCTTAGCACCCGCTCTCTTTGAGCCTAACCTTCCAAGTCCTGAAAGTTTATTGCCTTTAAGCGCGCGAATCCGGTAGATGCAACGCGATCGCACTATGGTGCTGGGGCATTGGGAAGATCTAGGGTTGGTTTTTGCCATGCTTAGGTGTGCAATCAAAGGTTCTGGCCTGGAACAAGGTGCGCCAATAAGTTAGGCGCTGTTCCAAAAGATCGAGATGACAGTGCTCAAGTACTTCCAAAACAAACTGCTCTGCAACAAGCTCAATCCAAGCTTGTTGCAGAGCAGTATCAGGGTGGTTTTGGGTTGAAAGTTGATCTTGAATAATCCTTAAAGCCTCCTCTGGAAAAGGAGTGCCACCAATCAGGCGATCGCCTGTAACTAAGTTTTTGATGGAGATCACTCCACACTCAGTAGCTGCAGAAAGACCAGAGAGATGCAGTTGTTCTAGAAGCTGCTTAATTTCATGCAACGTTTCGCAGCGCTGCATTTGCCTATTGATTTGCTCAGGAGTCATGAGCAGCTCCCACAAACGCGGCAATTTCTGCTTCATGAAGAGCATGATCGTGGTCAAAATCTTCTGTTAAAGCAGCCAAAGGACTGCGCTCTTTAGTGGCTGCATAGCCATGACAGGTATCCTGAATTTCCGCGCTTTTTGCCAAACACTCGTCACAGATTACCGCGAGCGCTCCGTCGGAGGGCAAATTGCAAACGATGCAGCCCCACCCAGTTCCTGGAACAAGAGCTCGTTTGGTTAAGCTAACAAAATTCCGCACGGTTGAACCTTCCTGCCGGCAAGCACAACACGCTCCAAAATCAGGGGGTTCTTCGTCTCCTGCTTCAAACCATTCCAGGGCTTGAAAGCTTCCCGAGAACCAATCCTCATCAAAATCCATCAATGTAGCAGCGCTCTGAGCACCTCCGCCAACCCCAGCAACCCATTGCTTTCCAATGGGCAACCCCTCTTGCACAACAGCGATCGCAGCTTCAAGGCTTGGCAACTCAGGATGATCTTTGTACTTCTGGCATAAGTTCTCTGCCAAGGCCTGAACTTGGGCTTCCGTTAACCGCTGAGCGTCAATTTCGTAACAGGGCTGCTCATCAACTAGTGCTGTCGGAACAGGGGTAACAACCGGAATGCGGTTGAGTTCAAACAGATGCCGCAGGTTATCCAAAGGCGTAGGAATATCGTCTCTTAAGGTGCAGTAGCAGTCACTCATAGTTCCCCTAGTAGGCGATCGCCCCACGAATAATTTGCCAAAGCTCCTTCTGTTTCCTTCGATCTGTGTTGCCTCTATACAACACCCATCTATTTTCAGAGCCGAGATACTTGAGGAGAAGAAAGTCGTCGTCAGATGACCCCAGAAAAATTCTCCAAGCAGCTTGGCTAGGAAATTTACGGAATCGATACCCCTTTTGCACCAAAGCCTGGCGGATTGCAGTAGCTTGCCTTGATATCAGAACTGCCACCGATTCTTTAGCTGGACGAGCGGAGGCTAACATAGGCACACCTCAGTTTTATTTAGAAACGTTATTTTTATAACGTTATCACAATCAAATAATTGTGATTGTACAACAGCTCTCATTGACAACCTCCGAACAGACCTTAGTGGGCCAGTTCCGCACATTTTGCGGCTGTAGGCTGCTCGCGTAGGACTTGCAAGAAGCAACATAAATCTTTATCGCTTAACCGTCCAAGCGATCGCACCCGGAATTTTTTATACAAAAACTCTTTTTGCTGATCACTGCCCCAGCCAATCCGCTGGTACTGAGCTTGGATTTGGGAAATAACTTCGCTTAAGTCCAGTGTTTCTGGAGGGATCGGAGAGTTGGCTTGCTCTGCCTCGGCCAAAGAAGCCTGAATTAGAGCTGACACGTCTTCTTCAGCAGGTAAGTAGCGCAAAGGTGGTACACCCCAATGAGGGTTGGCTTCAAGCATTGAAAGCACTTCATCACACCAACCAGCACTCCACCAATTATCCAGGTGCTTCAGCAGCGTCACTTGATCGCCTTCGTCATGCATTGCCCCCAGCACAGCAACTCGGCTAGCAAAGACTTGTTCTGACGTTCGCGGCAAATAGACATCCAAAGGCATTTGCATAAATTCGCGCTCTGGAATAATGCGATCGCCAATGATGACAACCCGACAATCGCGCTTACCATCCCACATCCAGGACACTGAAGCTCCCAATAGCGATCGGGCTTCCTCAAACCGTCCTAAAAATTCTGGTGTGGGCTCTTTGCCTACAGGTTTAGCAACAGCAGGCTCTGGGCGAGACTCATGACGGTCTTTCCACTCCAGCGCTTGCTTCCAATAGGGCATGGGTCGAGCCCCTAGGTAATTTTCAAACCTGGGAACCCCAATGTACTGGCCCCCGTTACGACCAGCTTTAAGTTTCTTGCCCTCAATGTAAGCGTCCATACCACGCCCAACCATGTCATCAACGCTGACGCCTGCTTCAATCTGCTTATCCCAAACACGAGCTGCAATTTCAGAAAATCCTTCGTCCGCGCCCACTTCATCACAAAATTCGCAATACCTTTCCCACGCCTTCCAAAACTCTTCAGCAAAATACTGGGGTATGTAGGGCTCAGATTCTAGCAATTCTGTTTTTTTCGAGCTTCTGCACGGGCGGGCGGAAGAATTGTCATTGGCAGTTTGTGTTGCCTTGGACAAGGGGGGCTTCTTTAAATCTTGAGGTGGAGCTGTTGATGCCAAACTTACTTCCTGTTCCTCTTGAGTTTTCACCCCTACTAAATTTTTTTCCGTGCGCGCGTCATTAGTCTCCTGTGTAGTCTTTGAGTAGTCTATTGGTTGTATAGATAGCTGTGCCTGATCGGCACTACTTGCTGTTCCTTGAGGGTTCTTCTTGTTGTGCCGTTTAGTCACTTCCATAAGTGCCGTTTGGTCACTTATGGATTTTTCAATGGTTTTAGCCTCTTCCGGACTCGTTCTGGCCCGTTTTAGCGCATTGCGGAGGATTGTAATTTTTTCTTTGAGACCTGGATCTGCAATGCCGTGTTTGAGTAGGGCTGCATCTTCAGCTAGGAGCGATCGCAAGTGTTCTTTAATCCGCATGGCGGGAATCCACATTTCCCAGGCGGTGTCTAAAGCTTCTTGAATTAAGCGATATTCCAGCCGGCGAGGAATGCCGATAAAGCGGTCTTCAATCAGACCTCGTTCTTTGAGTAGCTTGCGAGCTACCCGTTGTTCTTTGGGTGAAAGTTCCGTTTCTAATTCCCACTCTTCTTGGGTTTTATAGATCCAACCGTCTGGCTTGCGTTCCTTGCCTGTCCAGTAGCAGAGCTGGCCGAGAAAAGTAGTGGCGTTGTGGCTGCCAGTGATGGGGACTAGATCTGGATAGAACTGGATTGAATTCCCAATCCCTTCTAGGAGTTGGCTGATTTTCATGTCCGTGCTCCAGTGGGGGGAACCCTAAACTGAAGCCACATTTCCCGACCAGTGTGAGGCCGGGATTTGTAGTTTTCTGTGGTTTGAGGCATAATTTAGATAAGTAATTTTGAATTGCCCTCGCCGATCGCTCGGTGGGGGTATTTTTTTGGAGTGGCCAACTCCAAAAGTTAGATGTGAACCGTAGCATGCTTGGCTTTAGCAAGCTGTCTTTCTGCAATAGCTCGTCTGATTGCTTCGTTAATTTCTTTAGCAGCTGCAACATCGGCTCGACGGTCATCGATCGCTCGCATGACATCAGCCTCAGGAACCCCTGTAGTCCGACTGAGCCTTTGAATGCTTTGCCGGTTTGGTTGCCGACTGGTGTTAAACCACATTGAGAGCTGAACACTGTTAAAGCCCGTCAGCTCTGCCAGCAGTGAGATATTTCCCTCCCTTAAGTGTTGGTAGCTTATCTGCACATAGTGCATAAAACTTTAAACGTTAAGATGATCACATTTATCGAATCATATTATCAGTTTGACTAAATAGGCTAGCATCACACTAAATTTAAATAAGTTTGTAGCGTCAAGCACTCATAGAGTGGGAAGCCTTCAATATGCTAAAAGTGTTATGTTGTTAACGAAAGCGGAAAAAAGGTAATACTATTGAGTTAGTGAGACTACTGGGAAGAGTATGGTTGCTGCTGTGCGTCAAAAATCATTAAATGATCGTCGTTTTGCAAGGCAATCATATGGAAAGCCTAAGTCGGATCTGACGCTCTTTGGCATAGCTCTGCGACGAACGTTTGACAATTTCCCTGAATTACTGGCAGTTAATATCTCTGCTGCGGTTCGAGCCAGCAAGATCGGTAAAATCAGCTCAAGCCAGATATCAGGATTTAAAAACGGTAACCAAAACTTAAGGGCAACTAGCGTCCAAGACATTATTATCGGATTGCGAGAGGAACACCCTGAGGCGTTTGAGTATTACCTCTCAACCTTGATGACGCTTTTACGGAACTGGGAACCTACTGACAATAGTGACCAAAATGAGGCCATCATGCCAGACTATGAAAGCCTGGTTGATTTTATTAAAGCTTGGATGGAGCGTGAAGGGGTCTCGCAGGAAGAGCTAGAGAAGCGAACCAAAAAAGAAGGACTCTCAGCTAAAGCTCTGCGCGAAATTTTGGCAGGCCGTGAAATTAATACTGATAAGGAGCTAGCTCCTTTGTCTAGAGTTCTGAGAGATCCGGACGGCAAAATCTACGACTCAGATGTGTGGAATGCTCTTTGTGGAGACTTGCCACCAGATTTCTCAGACGAATCAGAAGAACCCAATGGACATACCGTTGGGTAAAAACCGGAGTTAATTAGTCGTCGCTAATTTCTATTCCATAGGTCAATCGGCACCAGCGCCCTAGAAACTTTACAACCTCAATAGTCTGGGCACGAAATCTGTGCTCCTCTGTTTGCCAGGTACCCTCTTTGTTGGCCCAGCTTTTAGCTGTGTAGCAGGCATCGGTCAGTTTGCCTTGCTGCTGCAAATCCCGATTTAAATCGGCCAAAATTTGCTTGTCCCAAAGATCGTTTAGGTCCTTGCCTTGAATCGAAAAGGCCTTTCGTCCGCTAGTTTTGATAACTTCTTGGCTAGCGCAAAGCAGGATGTTGGTTTTGAAATCGACAACTCCACAGCTTACGCCGCTATCGAGAATGCGTTTAGCAATGTCACCGTCAGACAATGTTAAATTTGCTACTTGTATCATCTTTCTAGAAGAGTATCCTGTGACTCGCCACGGTGGGCAAAAAATTTCTCCATTCAGGCACAGTATGACCCACTGAGCTAGCCCAAGCATCAGCACTTTGTCCGAAATTTCTCTGCGTTTCTCCCACAAATTCTGAACGGTGTCTGGGTGAAAACAAGAAAAGCACAGAGCTGTTTCTCCACGGTAAATGCCTCGGTATGTGAATAGTGGCTCTTTATACAGAGAGATGAATGATTGGAGGACAAGTTCCTCAATTTGTAAGTGCATACCCTTTGTTAAGCAACGAAATACCGCTCAGTATCTGTGGGAAGAAACCTCTATTGTTGTTAGCTGACACACCTAGAGCCTGAAACCTTCGAGTCTGGGTACAACCGCTGCTCAAAGGTTTTGCTCGGATTATAAGATTAACAATAACGTTTTCAAAATGATATTTTTAGAAAAAACGCTTTCTGATTCACAGCCTATTCCTGAAAAGAAGGCTTGGAATTTCCTCGTGAGCAAATTCTGATAGATACTTGGCAACGGGGGGTGGACGGCAATCTCAACCCCCGTTGTTGTTGTTTACCAACGCAAAGTGGTCTTGCGATGGCTAGCCCTAGTTTGTCGTAAGCCAGTTTGCGTAACTGTGCTTACGATTGATGAGTCTAGCAAATTCAAATGGTGGGTCTACTCTCCGTCAACTCCGTCTTCGCCAAAAGCTTACGCAAAGGAAGCTGGGGCAATTGCTTGGCGTTACAGATACGACTGTTCGTAATTGGGAAAAAGGAAGGGAGGAGCCGAAGCTAACATTTCGACAAATAAAAAAATTGTGTCAAGTGTTGGAATGCACTTTAGATGACTTGCCCGATCAGGTGGACCTTAGGAAAGAAACCGGTTCTTAATCCTGATAGTCACTAAAGCGCTATCGTGAGTCCCTCCACTCACTTATCAAAACTGTACAACTTGATTTACCTTTTTAGAGTAACGTTATAAAAATAACGTTTTTAGCTAATTTAGCTTATGGCTGTTCAGGGAAAGGAGTCTATTATCGATCCGCTCTGTAGAAGCAATCTCAGTAAGAAGGGGCTTTGTGACTACGTCATCAATGTAGCGACCGGATGCATTCATGGTTGTAAATTTTGCTATGTCACCTCAACCCCAACAATTCGCATGAGGGAAAAAGTACTTCGCGATCGCGGGGTAGCGGACCCACAAATGGATTGGGGACAGTACTTATTTGTAAGAGAAGGCATTCCTGAAATTTTGGACCAAAAGCTGAGTCGCAAGCGGAGCTGGGACGAGACGGCGGCAGGCAAAGGTGTAGTGCTACTCTGCTCAACGACCGACCCTTACCAAAATCGCCAGTGTGCCCAGGTCACACGCGAAGCCGTTAAGGTGCTTTTGAAGTACGACAAGCGCGTACGTATTTTGACTCGCTCACCCCTTTGGGTGAATGACCTAGATATCCTAGTCCATCCCAATGTCACAGTTGGCATGTCATTGCCCCATCTCAGTGACGAACTCAGCCGACAAATCGAACCCGGTGCCCCTTTCCCTAGCGATCGCCTGAAAGCTCTGACAAGGGGGCAGAGAGCTGGCTGTCGATTGTTTATTGCGATGGCCCCCACTCCACCCATGATGGAGAGTTCTGACTTCAATGATCATCTAGAGCAGCTCGCGCTACTAAACCCAGAGATCATTTTTTGGGAGCCGATCAATGCTCGTGGGACAAATGGGAAACGAATGCTAGCAGCGGGGCTAGAGTGGGCTAAGTCTGTAATGACTCAAAAGTCATGGGCCAGTCGGTTTGTGGAGCAGTGGGACATGCTAGAAGCTGCCGCCGATGCCACTCAATTGCGCGATCGCCTGCACATTTGGCCTGACCCAGAACTGAAAGGTTATGTAGAACAGTCTCGATTTGATTATTGGTGGAATCGACCAACGGTGGAAACGTGGCCAGTTTTACAGAAAACAGCTTAAAACCTACCGGAAGGCACGAACCTGGCTCTTGTGAATCCAACCATCGCCACACGCACTTGTAGAGTACCAGTCGCCACGAGGTTCAACGTAGACCGGAACGACTTGCATGTTCTTGAGTGTGCACTTGATTGAACCCCCTGGGGAGGAACGCACATTAGAAGGTGGAGCGAAGACCAGCATGTAGCCTGTGTCTTCTTTATTTTCGTCAATATGTCTTGCAGAACAAACAACACTGATCATGTTGCGAGTTGCTTGAGACTGAGGCTTATAAGTTTGACCATCTACTGCCCAAGTGCCTAAGCCACAGTGAGCACCAGTTTTAATCTGTTCGCCCCCAAGATAGTAGGTGAAGGCTGCTCCCCAACTCATGCCTCGTCCGTTGCGCTGAATTGAGTTGGTGTCGAGCTTGATCGACTGCCCGCCAGAAGCTGTTCCTAAATTGAGCATTTCAGCTTGAGCGGATTGACCAACTGCGAGCGACAGACAAGTAAGTGCTGCTAGACCAGAGATTTTAAAAGCCTTCACCTATGACCTCCAAGAGTGGTGATTTATAAGACTTATAATTCCCTGTGAAAACTTTAAATCGCGACTGCATTAACGGTTAACCGCGATTTAGTTGGTGGAATTGTTGCGATCGCCTGATCCGGGAACTGTTTTCTGCTCAACCCACTTAGCTAAGCTTCCCAGAGCACCAGCTAAGGTTTCGCACATTGCGGTGCAGTTAGAGGTATTGGGGGTGTCACGATTGAGGGTTGCATACCAAAGTCTAGATTCCTCAAGGTAAAAAACCTTCAGCTCTAAGCGACCTGACTTTTCAGCCTCCTGCCACTCTTCCTGGGTCCAGCCGTCCAATCCTTCGATAATAATTTTAGAAGTTTGCCTCTCTAGCTCAAAATTTATAAAGTTCCATCGAGGCTCTTCTTGAGGATCGGGGCTGAATTCGGTTGGAATACCGAAGATTGTAAGAGGTAGACGTTGCTCCTCAAGCAATTGTCTGTATGGTTCCACTAACGATTCATACCGTCGAGAAACCACGATTTTGGTGACGTGCTTTGGGTTTTTGGTAAGGGCGTGAAGGCCACCATTAAACTTGCCGTAACTTAAAGCCTCACCAATTTCATATTCCAACGTGTCGAACCGTCTATGGCACCGATACCATTGGTCTTCCAACCGTCGCCAGCACTTCCTGGTGTCTGCAAACTCCAGTTCTTGATTGTCTGGCTTAGCATCGAATTGGCCATGTAAATGGCACACGTAGCTTTCAGTCAGAACTAATCCTGACATTGGTCTATTGCAAAGGGGGCAGGTGATTTCTGGGCCAAAGAAGGGATAACTGGCTGTGGTGACCATTAATCTTGCTGATTTAGCTTATAACGATAATATAATTACGAAAATGCAAAAAGAATAACGTTTCTATTGACGAACTGGTTAAATCGAAAGAGAGACCGGGGCTGAGTTTGCCTTGGTCTTTTTTGCTTTCTACTCTTTGTAGGTAAACATGGCAGCAAAAAATTCAGGTGGTTTTGGGTCTTCAGCGATCGCTCCTGCGGACGACAGTACTTCTACACTCAATGCAATTCCCCTAACGGATTTGAATATTGAGGAGATTGAACTACACGACTTGGGCAATACTTTGCCCGTTGGTATCATCTGTGGAGATGAGTGCCTCAAAGACTTCACCCTCAATCCGTACAGTGCTGATTACGAAATTGCCTTGGGTCGGTTGGTTGAGTCAAATACGGATCGTGAAGGCAATCTTAAAGATCCAGTTAAAGTCATTAAGGAGTTTCTACCCTACGTCATCAATACGATCGGCGGGCAGCCAATCAAAGATTTAGCGAAGAACTTGTCTACATCAACTTCTCGGTTGATTGAAGGCATGTACTGGGGGGACGTGACCACGTTGTTTCTCGCCTTGCGCCTACAAGCTCAAGGTTTTGAAATTGCGATGGCTGCTAAGTGTCCCAAGTGCGGAACGCTAGCGGAGGATAACCCTAAAAAAGGACGGAGTTATCACGACCTAAGCTCAGTGACAATCAAAGTCATTCGGGATTTGACCCAAAAACCTTTGATTGAACTGACCTTACCTGAGGGCTTTAAGGTTTTTGATGATACTGTAACCCGCCTCTGGCTGGAGCCACTCAAACTTTACCAGTTCGATCGCCTGCTCAAATCGACGAGTGGTAATCCTAAGGATTTAGACCAAATTTATCAAATGGTTGTAGGGATTCCAGACTCTGAAGCCTACCGGAATGTTCGGGGACAAGTTTTTGACGAGAGTATTTATCGAGCCCTTTGTACCAGCCCCAGTGGGCGGGTTAGCCCCAACAAAAATGCTTTGTACAAAGCAGTTAACAAAATTCAGCCTGGGCCAGCGATGTGGATAGAAATGGATTGCGTGAATCCAATGTGCAAAAACGCATGGGAGCAGCCCTTACCTTGGTTATCCTTTCGCGAATTTTTGTATTTCTCTGCTGATTCCGACGACTGAAGCTGAACGGCGGCAGAACGAGGAACGGTTGCGGGATGAAGCGTTTTTCCTCACTGTTGGCGAGCAAGCGCCGTTTAAAAGTGTCAGTGAGGTTTATGCGCTTACACCAAAAGAACGCGAAGCCTGGGTCACCAAACTCAGTGATCTGTACAAAACTCAGAAGGAAGAAATGGAGAAGATGAATCGAAAGTCTAAACGTAAGTAGTCTGACCAACCCATTCAGTTCTGATTGCCCAACCCTATGACACAACAATTGGTAAAGGTTGTACCTCGAAGGAACTGGCTGTTGGAGGCGATCGCCCCCTATGCCAGGGATGCCGTAGTGCAAACTCAAGAGCCTCGCGAGATTGAGCTAGTTTTGACTTTCGAAAAGCCCAGACACGTACGGGTTAGAACTATCGTTTCCAATGAAAATGGCCACGTTGTTTTTGATGGCAATGACTTAAAGAGCATAGAGCCAGAAGAGTTTAAACTGCCCCCTTCCGATCTGGAGATTCGCATCAATACGGCGCTAGAAGAAATTCAACGTTGGTATGACAATCTGGCTCCAGTCATTGCTATGAACACCTATACAACGCTCAAATTTGTCTTTTCTCGAGCCCGATTGACTGGGCTCCGTGCGGAGTTGCATGCAGCCGCTGCAAAGCCCAAAGGCCAAGCGTCAGGTAGTCGTTGGTGATTCAGTTCTGGGAAGTTATAAATTACAAGCGGCTAATTCAAAAAGCTGCCCCTGAGTAACGTGTCTGAGTCTCCTCCTAAGCTCACCGATAAACAGAAGCGATTTTGCCAGGAGTATCTCGTTGATTTTGATTCGACAGAGGCATACAAGCGTGCTGGCTATGTCATCAAGAGCGATCGCGAGGCTGCGTCGGATGCGGAAAATCTTCTAAGAAATCCTAAGATCCAAGCGTATCTCTCTCTTTTAAAGGCGGAAACCTTAGGTCTGACTGAGCGTCAAAGGAGTTTTTGCAATGCTTATTTAACTCATTTCAATGCCACGCGAGCTTACAAGGAAGCTGGATATACTGCCAAAAATGACAATGTTGCAGCTGCTAGTGCTAGTGCTCTACTTAAGAGACCTCAAGTTATAGAGTATTTACGCACTAAATCTGTGGAAGCAGCGGAGCGAGTTGAATTGACATTAGATTATGTACTTCGCAAAGTAAAGGATCGACTTGAGGTAAGAATTACTGATGTCGCAGACATAGGGCGACATGGAGATCTCACAATCAAAGATCTCAACAAGGTTCCGAAAGAAGCTGTGGCGGCGATCGCTGAGATCTCCTCAACTTTTACTGAGGAAGGTCCGAAGCTTAAGCTAAAGATGAAAGACGATGGTCTCGCCCTACGCTTAGCAGCTAAATATACTGGGCTGACAGATGACTGGAATTCTTTCCTCAGAATTGCTGGCAAATATGGCTATACAGTCCGAAAAACCGATTCGGGCTACGAATTGCTGGACACTTACACTGCGCCTCAAATCACAGATGATGCGGCTGAATTAGGTGCTGCAAAGGAAGATTGATGCGCGATCGCAGTAGTTGCTCAAAAAATCTTAACTTCTATGGAGAAATGAGAAGTTTGTTAATACAGTGCTACTTAACGAGCATTAAGTATAAAAATATACTTAATGCTCGTTAAGTAGGAAATAGCTGTGTTAGCAGGTGAATGTTTACTCTCGCAAGCTGGGCATTTGTATCGAGTCATAGAGGCTGCCGATGACGTGGTCTCGATGACGAGGGCCAACGGTTTTACAGTTCTTGCCTTTAAGAGTTCTTCTGTTCAAACTCTTTTCCGTCCTTGTGCTTGTTCTGAAGCTGAGGACTCATTGAATGAATACCTACCTATCGGGGTTAATCAGCCTTGTACTACCTTCTAACTCCAGCAAATTTGCTTCAGTACTTGGGTAGGAGCGATCGCTCCTACCGAATATCCAAACTTTGAACAAGTAGCCCTGAAGACACTCGCGACCCGCCCGGAGTCCGTCCACCTGGACCGTCTTTGACTGGAGGTGTGACTCCTGCAACAGCGGGTAGAGCAACTAGGGTAATGAGCATCACCAGAAAAACAGAACGTAGCATAAAGCACCCTAAAACCTGATGCTTCAAGATTAAGAATTCTGGGCATTCAATGCCTCAGATGCAGTACGGAATCGTGACTTTGTGTTTTGGCTGAGCCTCAGCAATCACGCTATTAGGGGAAATGTGGAGTGATGATGCTGGCTCTTTGCCTTGCCTTTGTCTTTAGAATCGGTATTTCTGTCAACACCCCCAATCAGTTAGCCCAAAATCCGAAAGGTTCGCAGTATCAACGCTCGTCAGTTTTGTGTCACGGAGCGATCGCTAGCTTGCTGCTGCAAAGGGTAGGTAATGGGAACAGATGGGCACTTTAGAGCAAGGCGATCGCTCTTCGGTTGTTTAACCCTTGAGTATGTGTATGAATTTATACCCAACTGGGTAGTCTAAAGAAAAACCGTAATTGCTCTATGAACCTTGATGAGTTTGAGGTCCAGGTAAAAGATGCGCTTGAAGTTGGACTCAACCGACTCCAAACGGTCACGCTTTTAGTTGTAAACCTAGAGCAACAGCTCGAATCAACCCGACAAAGCCTGCAAGAGCTAACTCAAGTTATTGATAACTTCATTACTGCCGAAAAGCATAAACGAGACCAAGACCAGAACTGAGCCTCTCTTGATAGCGAGAAGACTATCCAGCACAAACTTTTTCAATCGCCGCGATTAGCTCTTTTGGGTGGCTCGGCTTGACAAAATAACCTTGTACTCCCAATTGCAGTACTTGTTGACGCTCGGTTCGAAAGGCGGATGCCGTAAGCACGATGACAGGCAAATGCTGAAACTCTATATTCTGTCGCAGTCCTTCTAGTAATTGGTAGCCACTGATGTTGGGTAACTTCAAGTCTAGTAAAACCACATGCGGCTGAAACTGAGCCAGAGTTGAGAAAAAGCTGCTGCCCTCTGCCAAACTCAGCACTTGGTAGCCTTGATGAGTGAGGTAGTCATCCATTAGCAATCGATTAGAGTCATCATCCTCAACTACCAAGACTCTTATTGCTGGGCTCGGTTCAGAAATCGGAGCATCTGTCATGTCAATGCTTATAGGTGCGGGGTAGAGCTAAGCTCTGGAGTCAGAATCACAGCGTTTGAGCTTTCACATGTCGCATACTTTACATGTGATCTTTACATAGCTCAGTGATCAGAACCCCAAAGTGCGATCGCCCTTCCAACTTTTCCCCATTGGGGAACGCAACCTCATCAATGAACCGCTGCTCATCCCTGCTAGTGGTCTAGAATTTGTACATCGCCTGAAACGCAATGCTTGCCGCAATGAGGACGAGTGGGAGCTTTGGGGTTTCTTGACTGCTGCTTTCGCGATCGCGCGATTGAGGCAGATGTTGGCTTCATGAGGAGGCTGAGTAACAGTTCGGGGCAACTGTTGCCAAAAACTTTTTTTTGGACACCCAAGTGGCTTTGATCAATCTGCTACACCCAAATTGTTATACAGCGTGAATAAAAGAGTGCGGGGTGGGGGAATCGAACCCCCAAGCATCGATCCTGGTAAGGAACCTCTTCCATAACTCACGTTGCTCTCAGCGCATTTGGGTAGTCACCAGACCTCCGCAGCAATGCTACCCCGCATGAACCGACAATCGTATAGATAACAGGTGCAATCATAAGTTTCTCCTTGATATTTATCAGGAACGGAGACAATTCATGCACTGTTGAGCAACCCTTGAGTACTTCTAGAAGCACCCGTATCACCAAGGTTTTGGGAGGGCTTGAGCACCAGCCCCCACCTAATTTGGTAATTATACCAGGCAAGAACCTGAGCGATCGCTGTGCTCAAGCGCAAGCAGCGATCGCCTATTAAAGTAGAAAATAACTTTCCGATCTGAGAGATTCAAGTCCTAGGGAGTGAATGGATGGCAGAGGAGCAACAGCTAGCTTTATTGAAGCGGGAAGTAGAGGCTTGGAATAGGTGGAGGGATGAACATCCCTCTCTAAGACCAGATCTAAATAGAGCCGACTTGAGCACTCTAGACTTAAGCGAAGCGAACTTAAGTGGAGTCGATCTGATCGGAGCAACCCTAGGTAGGGCTAAATTTCGGCAAGGTACATGTATTAGCAACACAAGTCTTGTCGGAGCAAACCTGATTGGTGCTGACTTGAGTGGGGCGGATCTAGCATGGGTAGATCTCACTGGAGCTAAGCTCACCGGAGCAAACCTCAAGGTAACAGCCATTCTCAAGGCCAATTTCAGTGGAGCAGATTTGCGAGGAACAAACCTCAGAGATGCAGATTTAAGTCGAAATCGTCATGAGGTAGTCAATTTGGCAGGAGCGAATCTCAGTGGGTTGGATCTCAGTGGCACAGAGATCCTGAGTCGAGCACAGCTGACAAACGTCAACCTTAGTGGAGCCAATTTAGCTAGAGCAGACGTTAGCGAGAAATCAATTGACTACGCAATTCTGATAGGTGCTAACTTGCAAGGGGCCAATCTAAGTAGAGCTAGCTTGAAAGGTGCTGACCTCAGGGGTGCCAACCTTAAGGGGGCAAGTCTTGTCGAGGTAGATCTTAGCGGTGCTGACCTCAGGGGTGCTGACTTCTCTGGAGCAGATCTTAGGACGCGGTACCACGACAACTTTTTAAGCGGTGCCAATCTCAATGGCACAAATCTGAGTGGAGCAGATCTTAGGGGATTAAGGTTGGAAGGCATAAATTTTCAAGGGGCAATTCTTACAGGAACCAAGATGCCCGATGGTAGCACTCATGATTAGCAAGGCTCAGAAAAAGCGATCGCGCCAGTTGTTCAGAATCCAGACATCTTCTGGTATGGTTCTAAGGTTAGGGCGTGATTGGGCACCTTACAGATAAGGCGATCGCACGACTAAGGGGGCAAAGACTTGGTAGCGCGATCGCCCCTCCAACTTTTCCCCAATTGGGGAACGCAGCCAAGTGAGTGACCTGCTGAGCGATCGCCACACGTCCCAAGTTACACATCCCAAATTAGGACAACTGACCGACGAAGATGAGTGGGAGGCTTGGGGCTTTTTGTCTGCTGCTGAGCGATCGCGTGGTTGCGACAGCTACTAGTAAGCTATTAAGCAAGTAGACGTCATCCGTCTCATGCATCACTCCATCGAATCAGCCTCTACAGTAACTTGCCAGTCAGCCTCCACTTTTTGAACCTGGAGACTAGGAATCACCTTAAGTAGCTCAATCAGCTTTAAGTCCGGGCAAACGCTTCGCATCGCAACTCGGATGGGTTGCATATAATAGTCGCAAAACTTTTGGCTCAATTGCCCAATCGATACAGAATTTTGCGGATTATTTGCTACTAAACTTTTAGCTATTGCTATCAAAGCGACCTCCAAGTCATTGACTGATTGAATGGGAGGGAATGAGCTTGCTTGGTGTTCTGAGATCTTTTGATCTCGATCGAGTTGATTTTCTCTAGTACCCCCAACTTGCAACGGCTCAGATAAACGCCTTTCGGCTTCCGAGCGTTGCTTGATTCTGCAATGAAGCGGAATGCTCTGAGATTGCTGCAACGCAGGAGCTACTACCTGAAAAAGAGCGACATAAAACTCTTGAGGGATTGGAGTGCCATAGATGGAAAAGCGTTTGCTACTTTTGATCAAACTCCGTAAACCGTCGCGACAACCTTGAGCGTTTGCCACAGTTTCCGGTAGCACGCCATACTTCTCACAAAATAGCTCGCTGAGTCTAGTCACTTTAATCCAAGGGTTGCCGTTCTTTTGACATTCAAAGACTGTGAAGTTTTCCAGCTCTTCGATCAGCTGTTGTAACGATAAAGACGAGGACGGATCTTGATGAGACTCATCCATGCTGTTGAATTACACCAAATCGCAAGGTTAGTGATCCATAGCTACAGAGGCATGGTTGAGCATTTCCAGATGCTTTCAGTGCGGTTTCCTCCCATCACCAAACCCGATCGCCCTATCGAGCACTCAGCTCAAAATCAGAAATTTTCTGACTCTCAAAGCTTGGTCTGGGTCTTGTGTCACCAGAGCGATCGCCCCTTCAGCTTTTCCCCAATTTGGGAACGCAGCCAAGTGAGTAAACTGCTGAGCGCCCCTACCAGCTGTCCAGAATCGGACATTTGCTTAGGTGGTTTTGGTTTTGAGGAGCGATCGCCCTTCAGCTCTGGCTTGATCAACTTGAAACAACTCGTTAGTCTCTAGACAATGTTTGGCAGCAGTAACGATGAATCCAGAAGACATCGAAGCAATTGAAAGGCGGTTAGGCTATATCTTCAAAGACAAAAGCCTACTCCTTCGAGCACTCACTCGCAAGGCTGCGGCTAAAGAGCAAAGTGAGCAAGGGCAATCATGTGAGGACCAAGAAGTCTTTCGTACTCTTGGAGATGCAATCCTCAAGGCGATTCTGACCGACCTTCTGATTGAGAACGGTTGTACAACTCGTGGAAGCATTACTCAAAAAAAGCAGACATTAGAAGATGAAAAAACTTTAGGCGAAATGCTTCGCACAATGGGTATTGCTCCAATCGTAGGAATTGGTGAGCGAATCATTGGAGTTCATGAGACTACCTATGCTCTGGCAGAGACCTTTGAAGCTTTAGTTGCTGCTGTTTACAAAGATGGGGGCTATGACGTAATTACAGCTTTAGTCACTAAGTGGTTTAGTAACCTCATTAATTAAAGCCAACTAGTTCTCACCTCCAGTATTCGTCCTTGTCATCGTCATCATCTTCATCCTCGTCATTTACCCAACTCCACTGTCTAGCACTGTAACCATAGCCATAAACTCGGTTTGCGATTTCATCGGCTTCATCACTCCGCTCTCGTTCGACCTTTGGATAGTCCAAGGGATTAGCCGAGCGCACCAAGACAGAAACGATTTCAGGTCGAAACTGTAGTGCTTGGAGATAGGCTTTCTCAGCAGTTGTCTCATCTAGCGGTAGTTCAGACGAGAGTGTGGTGGTATGACTACCAAAGCGTTTTGTACTGACAACCGCCACAATTTCCTGGTCCTTTAGCTCCAAAGAAACACTATCCGGATCAATTCCAACCTCAGGGTAGGCAAGGAAGGAGCGGAGCATAAAAATAACGCTGAATTAGAACTGCCTCGGTTCTAACAGCTCTGCACAGCATCTGACCACAGGGGATCGCCTGCTCAACTTTTGAATTGGCTTTTTTTAACCCAAACCCCACTTACACGGGATCAAAGCCTAAAAAGCCCAATTCAAACCAATTCAAAAATCCGACCGCCCGCTCTACTAAGCATCCCAGCACCTAACTCACTCACGAAAACCACCCCACCCAGCACTAAGATCGGCAATTCAAGGGATCTTCATGGGGCCATAAGGGCACCTTAGGAGTAAGGCGATCGTACGGCTAAGGAGGCAAAGACTTGGTGGCGCGATCGCCCCCTCTTGCCCCTCCACCTCTACCACCAAAACCAACCGCCCTACCCAACCAAGCACTCAGCCCAAAATCAGAAGTTTTCTGAATCTCAAATCTTGGCCTGGGATTTGTGTCAGTAGCGCGATCGCCACACACCATACATTGGAACAACTGACCAACGAAGATGAGTGGGAGTCTTGGGGTTTCTTGGCTGCGGCTGAGCGGTCGCACGGCTCAGGCAGATGTCAGGTCTACAATTGAGCTAGCTAACGATCCCAATTACCTGTCGCAAGTTAGAGGGAATCAAGCTGTCGTTTCAGCTCCTCCAGTTCCTCATCTACCGCTGCATCCCGAGGGGGGTTGTTCGTAGAACTGGGAGAAGCGGGAAGAAACCGAGGCTGGGATGGTTGCAATAACGCCTCTTTCATTGCCGCCAACTCATCATCAACATCGCTGCCTGACTCCAGTCTGTCAAGCAGGTCTTCCAGATCGGCTCCAGCAAGTTCTGCTGCTGCTTGCGATCGCGCCTCCATTTGTAGCACTTCCTCTTCTCTGCGCGTAAAGGAACCCATTGGCATTCCGGCACTCATCTGACTTGCTGTGCTTGGTAGTTGCCCATTGACCTTAGCGATCGCAATCCGTGCCTTCAGGCTGGTTCTCATCATTTTTGCTTCAGCGATTTTGCCATCTAAAAGGATTAGATTTCGCTTGAGATTTTTTATTGAAGCTGGTTCTTGATTGGCTTCCGCCTGCGCCTGTCCGTACTGCTGCTGAAGTCGCTTTTGGCTAGCGACTACCTGGATGACGGCTTGACGCGCCTTCTGCGAGTCTGCTTCCATCTGCTCGATGGCGTTATCTAAAAGCTTCTCTGGATCGATGCCTTGCTGAAGTAAGCGATTTAAGCCCACTAGCCCCAGCCCGACGACGGCTCCACCTGCTGCCATTGAAGCCATCCCAACTCCAATCGCACTGCCACCAACCGCTACACCAACTCCTCCGATCGTCGCTGAAGTGGCTGCACCTGCTACTGCTCCGATCGCCGCAGCACCTGTAGAGGAAGCATCGTTTTCCAGAAGCGATCGCAAGGCTTCGTAAAGAGCGGCACCTGACAACGCACCAAGGGCAGCAAGTGGAACCGCACCCAGGCTATAACCTGTCCCGCCTGCTAAGATTCCAGCCTTGCCAATCGAAGCACCTGCAACTGCTCCACCAGCAACTAAAGCCCTTCCTTCATTCAGATAGTTTTGCCCGTAAGCACCTTTACTAGAGTTCAGCTCGGCTCGAACTACACGGCTAATGCGATCGAATAATCCCACAGCGCTCTACTCCTGATCACGTTTTTGCTAGCAGCATCCAACGCTCCAAGCTTAAGCGCAACCACTTTGAATGGTTAGTGGAGATGGCGCAAATTTATCTAATCTCCAAGAAGCTCTTTTTAATTTGAAGCCCTGTACAGCGCGAAGAAGCGATCGCCTCTTGCTCCTTACTGTTAATTAAAGGTTGTCGCCTTCACTCTTCAAAATATTCAGGTTGGAGGATTGATAAGACGATAAGACCTAGGAGGGGCTAGTGTTGCTTCTAGGGGAAGTAGTTAAAAGCTTGGCTGCTCCACAAAAATCGTTACCTACTTTAACTAGCTCGTAGAAGGTGATTCTTAGCTGAGATTTGGCTTGAAACTCTTTGCTTCTAGCTGATTCATCAATCAAGGAAATTCCTTTGCCCGTCAACCCCAAAAGTGCAAGGTCTGAAGGTCGTACTATGCCATTAGCATGTTGAAAAATATTTCGAACAACAATGTGTTTCTTGATATCTTTTTTGAAATCAGGAGCAACTTTTGTGCCAAGCATCTTTTCAACTGTTTCAAGTTGCTTTTCGGACTGAAAAAAGCGAAACCCTTCTACAGCACGTTCTTGAAGATTATCTATCAAGTTTGCGCTCGTGTCTGTAGAAAAATCTAAGTCTACCTCAAACTTGATTGATCTTGTGGATGGGCAAGGTTTTGTTCCTAGAAAGTGAGACTTAAATAAGTGCTCAAAAATTTGGCTAAGAAAGTCGTACCACCGCTGAACTAAACGCGCATGTACTAACTCTTGAACAGCACCTGGATTGCTTAAGTAAGTGCTCAAAATGTCTTTATTGCTGGCATGGCTAACAATGGCAGCGCCTACTTCAGTGGTTCCTTGAACGGGCACAACGAATTGATACCCTGCTTCTGGATACTGCTCTATTTGCTTCAAGATCCCTTCTTGTCCATAAGATCCCATAGCTATCAGACTATGAGCTAATAATATTGAACTTTTTACATCATCCCGAAAGGATTGATATATGTCTTCCATTTCCATTTCCATTTCCTTGAAATTCAAAACTCGAGATTTTGTTACCCTCAAAGACTTTCCATGTTCAGGGCCACGATTATAGCTGTCTTTGGACAGAGAGTATCAAGAGCGATCGCTCCTCAGATGAGTGCTAGCTCACGACTGCTTTCTAATGTGGAAAGAAGGCAGCAGGGGAAACATGAAAGAATTCTGCCAGTTCTTGAATGTGGCGGACCGTCAAATTCCGCTGGCCGCTAAGGACGGCAGACACAATAGATTCTGTCTTGAAGATAGGGACTAAGTCCTTCTGGCGAAGGTCTTGCTCTTCTATCAATACCTTGAGCAGTTCGACTCCATAGATATCAGGAATTGGTTCTTGGGTTTGCTCGTATTCATAAACCAGCGTGCCCAAGACATTGAGATAGTCTTGTTCGTCAGGTGTTAGCTCTCCACAATCGATGAGTGAGTCAATCACCAATTGGGCAGCTAACATTTCCTCTTCAGACTTAATCGGTCGAGGAGGAAATGATTGTAATAGTTCCATGTAGGAAGCAGGGTTACGTGAACCACGGGTCATCTTTCCAATGCCCCTTGTCATAATCGGCATGAGTTAGGACGTGCCGGATAAAAATTTTCTTAGTTTCGTAATCAATGTAAGTAATCAGTCGATAGTTGTTTCCACCAATGTTGAAGACGGTCAAACTGCCAACTTGATCAGCGGAAGCAAAGGTTTGACGCAGCTCAACAAAGTTACCCCATTGTGTTTTAGAGGCAATTTTGTACCAAGCTCGTAAGCTTGGCTCAGCATTGGGATGCTCTTTGTAGAACTGCTTGAACCTCGAAAGAGTGATGATATGCATGCCAAGGAGGAGGGTATTTCTTTAGACGTTGGCTTAGGGAAATATTCATTGGATTTGCCGGTACCACACTGCACATCTCAAAGATATCTTAGCAGATTGCGAAGTTTTAGACAGCCTACATAGAAGCGCTTTCATCTTTTCCTAAAAATGGGAAAACGCTCAAGGCATTAATTGCTGAGAGCTCGCCTGCTCAATTTTTGAATTGGCCCCTTTTGCCCCGAACTCCGCCTGTACAGGGTTAAAGCCCAATTCAAACCAATTCAAAAGTCCGATCGCCCGCTCTACCAAAAATCCCAGCAGCTCGCTCACAAAAACCACCCCAATCAGCAGCAACGACGGTACTTCAAGGGATCTTCTTACTGGACTTTAGACTAATCGGTGAAGAAAAGCGGCCAGACCAAATGATCTGACCGCTTAATAGTCAAGGACATATCAAATCCTGACTATGAGTAAGTTTGACAAGCTTCAGGCATTTCGGCACAAAGCCTACGCGTTAATAGGCAATGGTCGCGATGCACTCTTTGACCTCATGGATGCTGTTCTCGTTAGTCGTAGCGTTTACTCGTTTGCTGAGCTCTCCTTATCCCCCGTCTTTCGCAGACAGTGGCCGAGTTTGTATGAGTCGCTGCAAGATAGTGAACCACCTCGGCTGAAACTGATGGAACTCTACCTGGAGAAGCTTAATCAGAGTAACCAACTGGTTTTAGCAGGAGACCATACGGCTTGGTCACGCTTACAAGCTCGGACCTTACGAGAGCGAACCTATGAACATCAAGCCAACCCCATGAGTGGAGCCAAGCCGATCACCCTAGGACAGGGCTATAGCACGATTGCCTGGATTCCAGAAGCGCAAGGGAGTTGGGCCTTACCGTTACTGCATGAACGCATCACCAGTGCTGAGACTGCGATTGAAAAGGCTGCGGCTCAATTGCGTCAGGTCTGTCAGCAAGTAACGACTCGGCCCTTATCACTATGGGATGCGGAGTATGGATGCGTCCCGTTCCTCCAGAAGACGGCGGACATTGCTTGTGACAAGTTGATCCGCTGGCGCTCCAATCGTGTCCTTTATGGCCCTCCTCCCACCTACTCTGGCAAAGGACGACCCCGCAAGCATGGTGAACCATTCAAGCTCAACGATCCAACTACCTGGTGGCAAGCTGATGAGGAAATGGAAGTTGAGGACGGAAACTGGGGAGCATTGCGCTTACAAATGTGGTGCTCACTTCATCTCAGACAAGCAGCAACTCAGGTGCTGTCTCTCATTCGAGTCGAACGGCTCGCTGGGGCTTCTACAACTTCCCTTAAACCGTTGTGGCTCCTCTGGGTTGGGCTGGAACACCCCTCCATTGGAAGTCTTTGGAAACAATATTTGCGCCGATTTGCCATTGACCACTGGTATCGCTTTGCAAAACAGCGTTTACATTGGACCTTGCCTCAGCTAGCAACCCCCGAAGCTTCTCAGCGCTGGAGCGACCTCATGCCCTTGTTAACCTGGCAACTTTGGCTAGCTCGAAGCGAAGTGCAAGACTCTCCACTGCCTTGGCAAAAGTCTTCGTCCACTCTCTCTCCCGGTCGAACCGCTAATGCTTTTGCAGCCGTTTTAGCAGTGATTGGTTCTCCTGCACCTGCTCCCAAACCTCGCGGAAAGTCACCCGGTTGGACACCGGGGCAACCCCGGTCTCGTCGCATTCGCTATCCAACGGTGAGAAAACACTTCCGCAAACCCAAAGCAGGGGCTGAAAAGTCTGCTTAAACTCTAACTTGTTTGATTTTTCCGACATCGCTCAACTTCTGCAAGGAGTTGAGCTACTTTCGTTTGCCGTTAGTCTAAACTTCAGTTCTTAGGGACAGAAGGGCACCTTAGAGGTAAAGCGATCGCACTGCTGAGAGGGCAAAAACTTGGTGGTGCGATCGCTCCATTGAGCATCTAACTCAAATCCAAGATTTTCGGAATATTAAAGCTCGTCAGTTTTGTGTCACCAGAGCGATCGCCTTACTCATACAAGTGATGAACTTATAGCAGGCTTAATAATTTCTCTTGAGTGCCGCCTGCATCCTACAACAACACCTCTACTCCCTGAACTGTAGACCGTCATATTGATCGTGCAGAAGCTCAAGCTCTTCAGGAGTGAAAGGATTTCCACCTGCCCTTAAGGTTCTAATCCAATGTTGACGCTGTACTTGTAGAGATTCGCTCGAAAGTCCAAGATCTACAGCCGCCTGCAAACTTTCAATGGCACCCTGAATGTCCCCACTCCGAGCCCTAGCTAATCCAAGGCTATCTCTATACTCTCCGTCTTCAGGAACAAGTGTCACAGCAGCCTCACCCGCAAAAATGACCTTCTCTGGATGATTAGAGAGACTGCCGAACCAACAAAGAGTATGCCAAAACTCAGCAGCAATTTCTAACTGAGGATCGAGCTGCTGTGCTTCCTCGTAAAGCGCGATCGCTTTTTCTATTTGACCCATCGTTGCTGAACTGAGTCCCCTACTTAGGGTGGCCGCTGAGGAAAACTCTCGCTGTTGCCCTAGGGCATCGGGTACATCAGTAACTCTGTGCAATCCTCTTGCATGGGCCCATTTTGTGTACTTATCCCAAAGAATTTCTCGAAATGAAACGTTATCAAAGATGGCCCCTCGGAAATTTGCACTCCTAAAGTCTGCATTACTAAGATCTATATCGCGTGGGCTAAGAGCATCAAAGCTGGCATAGCACAAATTGCTATCTCTAAAATTCGCATTACTTAGGTTTGCACCGTGCAGACAAATACCAACTAGAGTACTACCAGCACAATCAGCTTCACTCAAGTCACTTCCTACGAATGTAGCGTCAGTTAAGTCTGCTCCACTCAGGTTGGCATTTCTGAAGTTTGCATCAATTGCTTCCAAAGCCGTCAGTTTTGCATTAGAAAGATCGACCCCTACACACTTAGCATTATCTAAGGAGGCATTAGATAAGTCTACTCGGCTAAGATCTGCGTGGCTGAGATTTGCATCAGCGAGGTAGGCCTCGTCGAGAGATGCGCCTCTGAGGTAAGCATTAGTGAGATTTGCAGAGCTAAGGTCCGCACCACTGAGATCTGCATTAGCTAGATATGCACCACTAAGGTTGGCGCGGCTAAGGTTAGCACCCCCAAGTATTACACTCATGAGAGTTACATTACTAAGCTGTGCATCAGCTAAAAACGGTCCTACTGTTTGACTGAAAGCAGATGGATTCAGACAGTTGCTATAGCTGATAATGTGCAATAGCCGAGGTTGATCGAAATCTTCAGTGCCAGCCTGACCACAGGGATAAAAAATAATTTTTCCCTTTAAATCTTCTCTAAGCTGAGCAAAACTATTGAGCTTTAGTAGCAAAATCAGTATGTTTAGCCCTGTAAAAATGTCTACTTGTCTTTGTCCTAAGTTGATGCCATACTTCTGCAACTTACTGGATTTATCTTGAGGCAAGGTGTACTTGGAATCATCGATAAAGTCTCCACTACACCAAAGCAGGTAAAAGTCATGTAGTCGTTCAAATAGAATGATGAAGTCAATTTGCCTCCTATCCAGCAAAGCCATCAAGTATTCCACGATCTCTTCTGTTAGGTTTCCGTAACCCAAAAGGTCATAAATCTGCCCATTCATAATCTCCTGGGTGATGTTGTAGCCCTTTCCTCGTGGACCTTTATCTGTCCAGGCTTCTAAGCTTTCCAGCAAGCGCTCTGCACATAAAAATTCACCAAAGCTTTTATGAAGAAACTCAACTGAGTTTTCTGCTCCAGGCACAGAGTTGAGGTAAAAAGTAGCTAATGCATTCTTTAAGCCACCCTCTGGCTGATCACGGGCTGCCTTAAGTAGTGCTGTAGCACCTTCATCTCCCTTTTGCTTCAGCCGCTCCTCAATCATAGATATTGGAGCTAACTCACGCCTGGTTTGAACCACACAAAGTCCTGCTTCTGCCAGAACACTACGTAGGTCTTCTATGTCTAACTTTGTAAGTTCTAAATTGAGATTATGGCCTTGGTCAGTTCGTTGTTTGGTTAGCACCCAATTTAGAGCTTCTTCGTAAATTTGAATTTTTGCTCCAGCGCTGCTTGCTCCTTCAAACATTTCTAGGTTCAAGCGATTATCGCGATGCATAGCTGCGAGTAAATAGAGCAGTAGAGGTTCCTGAGCTAACTGCTGTACTTGACTTGGACACGATGGAGCCTTTAGAAATTGCTGAAATGTCAAGGCTGTATCCGTACCTGCTAATTGCGCCCACTTAGCAAACCACCTTCCCTGGAGCTCTCGATCCATTGGGATGATCTCTACCCGTTCTAAATTAGGTGGCATTAAACGCTCAATGCCGTGCAAAGCAAAAGGTCTACCTGTGATTAAGATTCGGTGTCCTCGCTCACTGCTATTCTCTTTACAACGTGACTGGAATGATCCGACTTGATGCAAGAATGCTTTTAGCTCATCGCTGATTCCTCTCTCTAGCAATAACTCATCAAAACCATCAAGTAGGAATAGGAATCGTGTGTTTGGGTTGGTCAACCAACCATTATCACTAGTTGCAAAGTCCCAACCTACAGCAGCTTGTAACGTCTTTTCAAAATTTAGCTCAAAGGTTCTAACGTCTCGCAATCGAATTAGGATCGGAATCCAGATTGGATACAGTTTTCTCCGAACCAGGTCTGCAAACATACGACAAAACACGCTTTTACCGCGTCCTGGCCCACCTTCGATAAATAGCACTTGTCCTTGCTTTTTTGGGTCTTGAAGCAGAGATTCAGCCCAGCTCTCAATATTCAACGACTCAGTATGGTTGTCTGTTCGGCCATCTGGCTTTATAGGCCTCACTTTTAGAGGTACATAGACATCTTTAAAGGTGAAACTTTCATCAAAAACCTGTTGTAATGGTTTTTGAGATATCACAGCTTCTAAGTACCTATCAATGCTGTCGTAGGTTTTTAACTCCTGCGTCCATTCAGAGCCATATAAAGCTGCAAGTTGCTTCACTGAATCTCTAAGGCCAGCAAAAGCTCGCTTCATATAGCGATGAGTGCTACAGGATATTCGCTCTGTAGCAATGTGAGCTTCAGCCCCATCAAGGCCTGCTTCTTGTAGGCGATCGCTCAGGATGGGATTAAAAACTTCAGCTAGCTTGGATTCATGAAAGCAAATTAACGTTTTTTCTGCTTCCCTAGTATCAAATTCAAATTCCTGACCATTGATCTCTAACTTTTCACCTAACTTGTTAAGTTCCTTGGTAAATGCTTTAGATGCAGGGGCTTCTAACAGCTGCTCCCGTCTAGTTTGATTGTCTGGTGAATTGAGAAACACTTGAAAGCTTTCTAAGTAAGCTGCTTGACTCACTAGCATTACGCATTCTTCTAAAGAAGGCTCTTGTTGCGCGTGCTCCAAATAAAGCTTTAAAGTTCCAGTTGCAAGTGAAACAAACGGTAGTGTAGCGCCTGCCACCTGTACTAAAGGCAAGTTTAATACATCTAAAAGTGAAGATATGTTTCCAACCAAAGGAACCAGCTCTGGAAGAGCCTTGTGTTCATCTAACGCTTTTGCCAGATCTAAAACTGCTTTGCCAGTTTCAGCGCCACTAGCTACAGTTTCGGTTGAGAACAATTGAATATCTGTATTAAGGAATTTCCAGATACCCTTCCAGAGCTGTCTTGCCATCCCCTATTAATCCTTGAAAAGTTAATGGTGATAGGGTAACTGCTTTCTCAGTTTGTTGCCAAACAGCGATCGCAACAATCAACTCAAATTTGCATTAAACTGCATCATAATTTCTGCAATACACGTGCCGTCTCCCTCGTCTGCGTTCATGTCGTAGTCTAGATTGTCATTCTTGAAATCCAGCAGCCGGGTAAGCGAGCCATAAGGGGTGGCGCGTCAGAGACGCTGTTATAAGTTCCAGGAGAACCCTGAAACAATGTGAGAAAAATGATTCTCGCGTTGCGTTTATAAGCTGGGTCAACGCCGCGATCGCCCGCTCCACCCACGATTCCAGCAACTTCCTTACTCACGAAAAAACACCCTAACCAGCAAGCAACAACGTACTTCAAGAAATTTTCGTGGGAACAGGAGGGCATTTTAGAGATAAGGCGATCGCACGGCTAAGGAGGCAAAGACTTGGTGGCGCGACCGCCCCTCGGCCTCTCTTCCCTTCACCGGAGCGATCGCCCTACCCAACCAAGCACTCAGCCCAAAATCAGAAGTTTTCTGGATCTCAAATCTTGGCCTGAGATTTGTGTCAGTAGCGCGATCGCTGCCAGTTTTCCAGAATTCAGACATCTTCTTGGCCTAGGTTGGACTGAAGTAACATCTCTGAATGGGGTAGCAGATTTAAGGCTGTTCAGCATTGATAAAAAAATCTTCTATCCCAGATATGTCCAATCTTAAAAACTCATCTTGCAAATTAATAACTCGATGAATTAGCTCTGGATCGCTAGCTTCATCAGCTTCGCGTAGAATTTCGTTCAACGCAGTAATCAGAGCTTTTGTATTCCAAATCTTATGAGAATTATTTGCTTCCTGTAGTTTTTTAAGTAATATCTCCAGGTATTCTAGTGCAGACAACGGGTTTCGGTAGGCTTTATAGCTTAACCATTCAAGAAAACCATGAATATTGCGTCTCTCTATAAGGACTGGTAACGCATTCAGGAATGCAAGCGCTAACTCGTGCTGAATAACTTCCCTACTACTCTCCTTGCCAAAGCATTCTTCAATCTCCTGTAGAACCAAGTCCGATATATTATCTTGTTGTAAAATATTAATTAGTCCGGAGTGACAGGATGTTGTATGCCCCCGCTCATCCAAATTAGCTTTGAAAACCTGGGCAACTCCCTTCCAAGCTTCAGTATTAGTTGTTCTCAAAATACTAAAGAGCTGTTCTTGGCTAATGTATCCTGCCAAGCTAACTAATGCTGAAAGACGACCCCATGTATTGCCAGCCTCTTCAATACCTTCATGTAAAAGACGCTCCAAATATGGTTCAACTAGATTGAAATGTTCTCGATATTGGTAGTAGAGACAAAGTTCTGCCTCCTCCCACAGACGAGGTTGTGGCTCTTGGAAGACATCGGCTAACAATCTCCATCCAAGACTGGGATATTTATACATAAGAAAAGGAAGTCGTTCGAGAACAGGAACACGCGCATGGATTGCTGGATCGCGAGCAAAATGGTGTAGAAGAGATGGTAGTAACTCAGGTAGTTCCTGTTCTTGCTCTAAAAGCTTGTTACAAAGAATCATTGCACTCTCAGCTGCAATACCACAAGGTGAGTTGATAGCCGTGGAGTGAAGATTTCGACTATTATTACTGGTCTGCCTATCGCTAGGAAGCTTAGCGCGAAGCCAAAAGAGCAATAATGTTAGGCGCTCAGCTGAGATCGAATCTTCTAGAACGACACAGCAGGCTTCTAGGGCTGAACTAACTACTTTAAGATCTTCCCAAATAATGGAATACCGCTCTAGTAAGCAAAGCAAAGCAGATGCAAGCATACTTCCTTCGGGTAATGGCTCTATAGGTTCCCACGGCTTACTCGGCCTAAGCTTGCTGAATCGGTAGCGCAGATGAAATGAAATACCTTCAATAAGAGCATGTATGTACTGCTGACACAGATTTTTCTCTATAAACCAAGGAAATAAGCCTAAAAAGCGCATAGGTTCAAGTGAACAGGCTTCACTTACAACACCTCTTATTTCACTAAACCCACCCACTAAGTCTCGATCAAACGGCTCTCGACTTGGGTATTGCTCATAGTAGTGCAATAAACGCAAAAGAGCTTGATCCGAAAGCCTAAGCAAGTCTTGAGAAGAGAATGGCGGCATCACTAAGCCGCCAGAGCTTTTAATTGTTGGTGAAGGATGGCTATAGCCCAAATGATTTTCCCAAGTGTCGATAAAAGCTTGGGTTGTCGATGTTCGAAATATTGACGGAATCCAGGAGAAAAGATTATATGCCTTGCGAGAAGCCCAAGCTACCACGTCAACTCTCTCCGTTGGAAATTGAGAAGAATATATGGCAATAGTTTCAGTGCATGATTCTGAAATTATCTCTTGGTTAATTGTCTGTACCGGCTCAGAGATGGAGGGGTAAGCCATCTGCATTAACTCCCCTAATTCGTAACTAAGATCGCTCTCGTTAAGGAGCGCTTTATCTTGCAGTTGAGCCTCTATCCCAGATATATTTTCTTCAGAATTTTCCTTATAAGCTTGAATCAAGAGGTAACGAATGCTGGTTTCTTGACTGTCGCGTAAGTTTGGCTCGTTTGCCTTCCACCAAGCATCATTCTGCTGAGCTCTCTGCTTTAATGCCTTCTCTAAAGCACTGAACAGAACCTTGAGATTGTCTCCAAAGTGGATATCTTGCCTGCTGTGCTTATATATCCATGATGTATCACACAAAAATTTATTTTGCAGACTATCCTCATTGCATTTCATAGAGCGGTTAGTACTCCAATCCTCTAAGCTAACTAGAGCCAACGTTAGAAGCTCATCGGATACGACCAAGCGCTCTGCCAAGAAATTTTCCTTACAAAAGATGTGAGGCGTGCAACGCAATTTATTACGCAGGTCTAAGTGTTCTTCATATTCAGAGGAAATATCTTTAGTAATATATCTCCATAGCAAATCATCTCCAGAGTTCGTAGCTTCCACCCATTGACTCAGGGACTGGCCGAGCAAAGAGCCGCGATCGCTGTTGGAGTGTTGAATTAAGCTTTCTAGTAGTGCTCGGACACCCTGGACACTCCAAGCATCAAATCTGTCTAAGCCGTGACAAATGATTTCAACAATGTATTGGTTGTCTACCCATTGAGATAGGATTGCTTCCTGCCATAGCTTAATTACCTCAGTTGGGTATCGATTTGCCCAAACACCTAGCTGCCAGCAAAACTGCCGCAACCAGCCTTCTCGTTCCTGCAAGGCTTTGACTTCTGGCAACCAGTATTGTTGAAGAATTTGGAACCAAGCATTTCCACAAACACTTGAAAGCAGCCGGCGGAACAGATCGGGATAGTTTCGAAAGATTCGGCGTAATAGTCGCCAATCTTCTGCCCCTGGTTCAATTTCAGTAAGAGACTGACAAACTAAACGTTTAATGTGATATGCAATTTCTTTGTGTGATAGCACTTCCCATACTTGCTGCCTAAAAATACCTGCTTCATAAGTACGTAGGAAGAAGAAGAATGCTCGAACTATTGGTCGAATAAAGGGAAGTTGAGTATATCCAAGAATGAATTGTGCTAGAGTTTTCCTCTGCACTGAGGTTGCTCGAACAATGAGACAATCTGTTAAAGTTTGATGACTAAAAGACAGAGCACCAGGAATAGGATTCCACAGAACTTCTTGACTGATTAGCTGCCTAATTACATCCTCACCACACCGAAAAACTTCCTTCCGACAGGATTGGCTTCTATGCTCCACAAGGTGTCCTGCCATATCCTGCAATGCAGTCATAACACCATCACCTAGATTAGAATTTTGGACTACTACCTCCTCAAGAAAGCTGTCATAGAGTTCATAAATTGACGAGGGATATAATGCTCTGCCAAGCTTTGCTAATTTTTCATACATTCTTAAGTTTTGAGGTAATTCCAATAACTGTTGAAGCTCAGGGCTAACACTAACAGGATCAATCCCCCAATCAATCAGAAATGCTTTTACCACATTGTTGAAATCAAGCGGCCGCAAATGAATTGTGTGTTGCCATGAACGTCCTCTAAGCAAAGGATCATATTGCAAATCGAAGCTGCGGCAACCAGCAACTACTGTTAGTCCATCAACTTTTTCTAAGCGATCAATTAGCCCCAAAAAAACCTTAAGAGCACTATGCTGTCGATTTAGAGACAAAACATCAAGCGAATCAATGATGACAACAACTCGGCGAAAGCTTGCTAAGCGAGCACACTGGCCTACAATATCAGCTGGCAAACCTCTTGCATTAAGCTCCTGCTCATTATCCACCTCAGTAAACTGATCACCCTTGATAAACAACAAGCTCCAGGAACAAGACGGTTGTTCAATGTAATCTGCTAGATCTAGCAACAGACAGGTTTTACCGCTACCAGGGCGATCAGCTAGTAAGATTGCTCGACTTCCTCGTTCAATTAATTCAATAACTTGAGATAACTCAGCCCGAGCAATGGATTTGTTGTCAATTGTACGCGGCCAATATCGACCAATTGTTGAAGCTAACTCAAAAGTTTTACGAATTTCTGCTTCACCTAGCTTGGGCGTTGGGCTCAAGCCGTGTCTACCCAACTCAGCTAATATATCTTGACGGGTGATTAAGTGCCTCGAATCCCTGAGATTAGTTTCGTGGCTTACTAGATAACGTTCTAATAAACGCATGGCAAGCTCAGATCGTGGCACAAGTCGATCCAGAGCCGTCTGGTTTTGCTGATCCCAGTCTTCAAAATCATTAGTTGGACCAAAGCCTATTCTTTGAACTAAATTAAAAGCTACTTCCTCCGAACGCTCAAAGATTTTCGATAAGCGCTTTAAGGCTTCGAATTGCTTTTTTGGTGCACTTTGCAGAAAAGATGAGTAGTTAGGGAAGTTTTTACAGACTTCTACTAAAGATTTAAATTCTCCAAATGGAGACCGAGAATAAAACTTAACTTCTGAATTCTGGCTGGACTCCAATTGTGTACAAGCTTTTTGCAACTCTTTATATAGAGCTTGGTCTGAAAGGGACCAGCTTTCGTGATCAGTCTGATTCTTTTTTGCTTGAATAAAGCATACTCGCTCTTCTTCGAATAAAATAACTATGTCATCAACAGTAACCGGAAAATCCATCCCCGGTATTCCTGTTGAGTTGACTTGAATGCTCTGAATAGAATTATCTTCTAAAAGGCGAATGAGCCAATGCAGAGCAATTCTTAGTTGATATTCGTCACCCTGGCTAGAACGTTTTCCTGCAAGACTCATACATCTAGTAGTTTGACTTCATTAAAACTTCGGAAAATTAATCTTAGCTATTAATTAGTTAAAGAGCCATAAACATTTATTCTTCAGAAAAATATGAAATAACTTCATATGCTGTCAAGCAGTACTTTTTAGGGCAATAGTTTTTTGACCAAGCTAATCTGCAACTCATTATGAAATTGTACCCGTTCTACTTGAGGATGTATTGCGCTCGCTGCCTGCTGCTTTAAGCTGATATTAGGCATCCTAGATTAAATAAATCTAACCCTTGAGTAGGCGGCTCAAGCTTTTTGGCAAAACCGTGTTGGTTGAGCCCTTAGAACTGCCATCAGCTCAACTATCCGAACTGAGGAAACTTCCTGGGTGCACGGCCATCTATTTCGTGATCGATTCCAATCACCGAATTTTGTTTGTAGGCCAGGCAGTCAATCTTCTAACCCGGTGGAAGAATCATCACCGCATTTACCAGCTAGGTGAGATTAACAAAGATTATCCCGTAAGAATTGCTTGGCAAACATGGAATCAAGACAGCCTAGAAGAAGCAGAAATTTCTGAATGGCAAGGCTTGACCTAGGTTTTGCTTATTCCGTGCCATCAAACAATACATCAGTGAGCTTACTGGGAGGCGACCAAATTCCAGAGCGCAGCTTGTAATATGTTTTACACAGGCTAACTATTTTTTCCTCATCGCCAAATCGCAGTGTTCGCCGCTCTATTTCTGAAAGCGATTCAAATGCAGTATTGGTATAGCCATACGTTGATAGATAGAGCCCACCGTTATGCCCCTCGTGCACAATTACATTTAGAAAGTCTCTCGTCGCATCTTTTCCTACACGTGAACCTGAACGCCAGTGCTTTACTTCAACGATGTATGTGCAGTGATTCCCATCAACCTCACATTGCAGAATCAAGTCTTTACCACCATCTTTTGAGCCTGGTGTGAGTTCTACAGAAAACCCGATTGCATCAAATACCTCAGACAACAATCTTTCAAGATCGCGCCATTCGAGTTCATCAAGACAACGTGGATTTTTTGCAACAAGTTCGGCGAATCGACGGCTGACAAAGCTTAGGATCTGTTGAATTTCACGAGTGTCATTTTGGTCATCAACATCGATACGATCTACCCAAGCTTTGAGTTCTTCGAAACCGAATAGTTCTAGATCCAGTGGAAGATCGCGAGTTGCCAGTTCAAGAGCATCTTTTGTGAAACGACTAGAAGTAATTAGTATCACCCGATTGATACGTTGGGTGATTGCAGCACCAATGGCAGCATTGACAACGTCGAGTCCAACAGGTTTTTTGTAGTGCTTGTACTCAACAGCAAGGGTGTAGGGTAACAGGTCATCAGTTTCTTCACGAATTGCAGATATATCGAAGCCGCTGTCTCCAACCTTGCGCTGCTTATAACTCACCTGATAGCCACCATCAGACAATAGTGGCTCTACGATGTCAAAGATTCTTTGTTCTGCTTCTTTCCACTTGACTTCCCAGGCATCTTGAAGCTGCTCTATTCGGCTAAGAAGACTCGTCTTTAATTGATCATCCATAGCCTGCAATTCCTGCCTTGGTCACTATTACCATCTAAGTACTTATAAAGTGAAAAGTTCTTGCTTACTGTTCTGAGTTAAATGAGTAGCAAAACTCTTAATATTACTTAAATCTCCCTTAAGGGGGCTTTGTCCTTAGTTTCTGAGCTACCACGTTAACTCGAAAAAATAAGACAGCTAGCTGAGGCAGGATTAAGCGGTGATCGCTCTCATTGCATCACACCTTACCGAGCACCTAACTTAAAATCGAAAATTCTTTAAATCTCAAAGTTTGCAGGTTGTGTGCCACCAAGCGATCGCCCTCCCAACACTCCGACTGTAAATCCTATTGTCCCAGAACCAAAAGATATCTGAGGGACTCAGGGAAAGAGGATATCATCAGCATTAGCTCTGCATTCCCATGCCACCCGTAGAGAACTAGGAGATACGATGGCGCGAGACCCCATCAAGCCGACTGAGCCCACTCCTCCACAGCCCGCCTCAACGGCTCAGCCTTCTACCGCCCCAGCAACACCCGCTAGCACCGCTAAACCTGCGGCCAAACCAACACTAGGCTCCAAAATCCCTCAGATTAATCAAAAGCCCTCACCCCTGAAAGAGCAGCATCGCGATACCAGGGGGCAGCCGGACTATACTCCGGTTCAAATCATCATTCTCAACGGTGCCTATAAAGGTAAATCCCTGGATCTAGGATTGGCAATTAACGAGGTGATGCACTCGGAGACGGCAGAGTGGGAAAGTCAAGATGGAGATGGCATTAGGGTTGGCATTAACTTCAAGCGTCTGAGTCCCCGTGATATCTCACTCACCTTGACTTATTGCAGTGTGGTTGAGGATGTCTCACATCTAGTGGAAAATTTAAAGCACCTCAAGGAGATTACCGAGGGTGAGAGCAGACCCCCACTTTTATTGTTTACCCAGGGCAGCATCCAGGCCACTGAATGTGTTTGTACCTCGATCCAGGATAAGTATTCAGAGCCTCACCCCAAACGCAAAGGCTTGCGGCGGGCAGATGTAGACATCAAACTGCTAGTAGGCGGTGGCAAGAGCAGCTCCTATGCGCTTGGCGGCCCCTTAACTAGCACTCCCTTGGGCGATGAACGGGCTCGTGCCACTGAAGCGGAGCGGCAAAAAAAGGGATTGCAGAATGTCGTCAAAACCCTCTTTGCTCCCTGTGTCGGTTCAGAAGGCAGCGCAGATCTGGAGAAGCTAATCGAACAAAACAAGCTGAGCGACCCCGCAGAGATTGCCAAGCTGAATGCACCTACTTTTGTACAAGCCGCGATCGCCGGGATGTTTTCCCCCTCTCTATTGCAAGACCCAAAGTTGCAGACGAAGCTAGCAGGAGACCTCGCGGTAGAAATGGCAGTGAATCAAGACGGAGTAGGCCGTACTACCTTAGCTCGCAAGTTTGCTGAGGGGCTGCTCACAGGTATCCTGCCTGGGTCCAATCAACAGCCCACTTTGCAACAGCAACTAGACCTGACGAAGCCAGACTATGACTTGCTCTTGCAGGCAATTCAAACCCAATCCCTGGATGAGCAGAGTCCCCTGTTCGATCGCACCAAGTACCCCACTGCCTCGGAACGGCTAACTCAATTCGGCGCTTGTGGACTCAACCTGAGGCGAGTAGGAGCACCTGAAGCCAATATTAAAAATGAGCCTGAAGTTCTTCTACGAGTCAACAAGTTTTGGGTGACGAAAAGCCATCGGATGAAGAGATCAGGAAGCGGTTTGGACTGCAAACGGATGCCCAGGTAAAAACTCTCAAAAACGGGGCTCCATACCAATCCAAAGAGCAGTTCATCGCTCACAATTCTCAGCTCAGTGCTGGTATAGTAGGGCATAAGCTTTGGGGTAGTTTCGTCAAGACGACACCAGAGCCGCAGCCGCCCGCTTCACCTGCCAAGCCGTAGGCGGAGAGCAAGAACACAGAGAATATCATGTAGGTCGTTCCGAAGGGGAAACCAGGGCTAATCGCTCTGGTTTTTTTTGTCTTAAATATGCCCAGCCCAACCACTCCCATCCAGGTATTGCCGTCTCTCAAGGTTGATCCAAAAGCTCAGTCAAAGGCTCAACCTGCTCAAGCCAAGTCTCCTGAGGGAGGCAAAGATAAGCACAGTCCTCCTCAAAAAGAGGATGGCGATCGCTATAAGGTTTGGTTTCGCGTCAAGATTGGCAAGCTTGAGTTTTTGAATTTGAAAGGTGACTTTCTGGGACAGCCTTATATCCGCCTTTCAACCTATCAGCACTCTCAGCTCAAAGTGGTGATTAACGACCTGGATGACAAGTTACGTCCTGAAATCGCCAAGCAGCAAGATGTGGAAGTGGAGCTGGGATTTGTGGATGGCGATCGCAAAAATGTGTTTGTCGGCAAGCTCTATAGCATTGGCCGTCGTCCACCTGATGGCACCGAAATCCTAGCAGTTGATCCTTCATTTCAGATGCAACAACAAACGGGATCGTCGGTGCAATTTGCGGCTGAGCAACCCGTGGAGAAACCTGGAGAGAAGAAAACGCCCGATGTTAAAGCGGCGAGTACTACTACAAATTCTGGGACAGCTAACCCAAATCAGTCAGCAACACAAACGACTCAGCAAACGGCTCAAGGTGACACCGTTCCTAAGTTAGATCCATCCCAGAACCAGAGCAATGTCCTTAACACCAAAGACCCTAAAGCTCTCCAGGCTCAGGTGAGTAAGGCTGCAACGGCGGGCCAGAAAACAACTACAGCGGCTGAGCAGTTCGCCTCTAAACATCTAGGCTTAAAGTTTGCCAAGAGTACGCCATCCGCTACAGGTGCTGCTGGCTCAGTGCGAGTGCAGCAAACAGAGATGCAGGCTGCGGCTCAGCAGGCAACTTTGCAGGGAGATACGGTGGTGACGAGAGGCAATACTGTCCGTCAAGTTGCTCCCGGTGCCGGAGATCCTTCCAGTGTGGTGTTGGATTACAACAGCAATCGCTCTGCCTTCATTGGCAAGCCCATTATTTTTAAGCGCACTGGCTTGCAATTGCAGAGTGGTCTGGGCTCACTCACTGTTAAAGGGTGGGATGTGAATGGTAAGCAAACTGTTGGCGCTACGGTTGTGACGCAGGGGGCAGCACCAGAGCATCCCACCGGGATCATTGCGGTGCCTGACTGGGGGCAGATTAAGCTAGATAGTCCCATCTTTCCAGGTTGTCCTTACACTTGGGCAGACGCAACCAAGAATGGTGCCCGTGTACCAACAAAAGAAATTATGGGGCGAATTGCGGCGATCGCTCAAGCCATTACGCCCCTCATCGAGAAATCGGTCGGCAAGGGCAACAAATGGAATATCACCAGTTGGTATCGAGATCCGGTTTCCAATGCAGATGCCCAAGGCAGGCCGAACAGCCGTCATCTCTACGGAGATGCCGTTGATTTCTGGTATGACATCAACGGCTCTGAAAGAGCTTTATTTCGCCAAATAGAACCCACTTGGCAGGGCGGAGTTGCGATGAAGCATGGCGATCGCGGCTTCATGCATCTCGATTTAGGCCCTCCCGGAAGACGTTGGAACTATTGATGATCCAACAGTAAGAGGCGATCGCCATTATGAATAGTGCTCAAACTCCATCACCAGTCAACAATCCAGCTCAGCCCAAGGGAGCTATTCAGCCTCAAACTCAACCCGGTCAAGTCACTGCACCTAAGCCTCCAGACCCTTCTCCAACAGTTGCTGAGGTGATGAAAGTTTGCCCTGATGCAGACATCAGCAACGTCAGGAACTATCTGCCCCTAATCCTTAAGGCGATGGCAACGGATGGGCTGATTAGCAAGAATCAGCTCGTGGCGATTATTGCCACGATCCACGTGGAAACCACTCCCTTTGCCCCGATCCCTGAGTACGGCAGAGGTGCTGGGCTAGGCTACGCTCCTTATTATGGACGCGGATTTATTCAACTGACGCATTTAACAAATTACCAAGCAGCCAGTAAAAAGTTTGGGATTGATTTAGTTGGCAAGCCAGACCTCGCACTCAAGCCAGATCTCGCTGCTAAGATTCTCACCTGGTTCTGGAAAGGCAACACTGGTAACAATCCCTCAATTCCGGCTGAAAAAGGAGATTGGCGGGGAGTGCGCCTCCATGTGAATGGAGGCTACCGCCACCTGGATAAATTCCTAGGAGCAGTTGAACGCGGCCTGCAAGTCTTTAAGTCAGGCATTGACCCTAAGGCAATTGGATCGATTCCGCTAGATGGCAGTTATGGCTTGGGCTGTGCTGATCCGGGTATTGCTAGCAGTCGCACCTTAACGGGAGTGCATAACCCGACCACCCAAGCTGATGCCTTGTCCTATGCTTTGGGTCTGCATCTAAGGGAGCGCGATCGCTCTCACAAGTTTGATGCCACTCTCAACCTTGCGAGTGTGCCAGAAGTATTGGAGCTAGATGCCCAGAAAACGTTTGAGGTGAAAGGTTTTGGAACTGATTTAGATGGCACTTTCACAACGGATGAAATCGTTTTCTATCCTCTGGACGAACGGGGGCTGATTGCAGAACTGCACGCCTTCAAGCCTGACCCCAACGCTCCACCCGTACAAGCATTTCTGCATGACTCTCAGGCTGGGCTGAATCCTGCTCAGTCAAACATCATAAGCAATGTTCCAGCAGGGGAGATTCCCCAGAAGATTTACCAGGCGGCACTATCAAATAAGGGTAGAAGTTCAGCAGCGGGGCCGGGGGGCGGGAATGTGGCCTGTGCATGGTGTGTGAATAAGTACGCGATCGCGCCTGCGGGTCTGAAGCCAATTGGTAGCAATACCGACTATGTGCCCTCAATGGTAGAAGCACTTGACGGCGGACGTGGCAAAAAAGTAGACCCCTCTCAGGCGGTCCCCGGTGATATTTGGATCTCTTACGATATGGCTCACGTTGGCATCTGCACAACACAGGGATGTACTAGGGTACTTTCAAACTCCTCCTCTAGAGCCGCTTTTGCTTGGGAAGATGCTCGTAGTGAAGTGGACTCTTATTATGGTGGTTCAACCCAAGCAATTTACCGAGTTGTCAATTAAGAGAAGCCAAAAGTGCTCATTGCTGCTGATCGTAGAATGCTAATAAATCTCTACTTAATTCGTACTCATTAGATAACTTTAGAGCTAAACCTTCAGGCCAATTCTCATCTTTGATAAGCCAGTTTTGTAATATCAAAGAGTCGAGGTCAGCGTTTTCTTTATGTGCAGCAGTAACAAATCTATGCCAACGCTGTCGATCCAAGGGATGTGAGGCTGCTGCTGACTTGTTGGCAGCTAAAGAGAAAGTAAGTAATAAAGTAAAAGTTGTTGACGTCAATGTGTCTCTGATGTTAATAGATTTTTCGTTTACCTCAACACCTGGGGTTTAGACTAATCGGTGAAGAAAAGGGGACAGACCGGACGATCTGCCGCTTAATAGTCAAGGACATATCAAATCTTGACTATGAGTAATTTTGACAAGCTTCGAGCGTTTCGGCACGAAGCTTATGCCTTGTTCAGAAATGGGCGAGATGCTTTATTCGACCTGATGGATGCTGTGTTGGTAAGTCGGAGCATTTACTCGTTCGCAGAGCTTTCCTTGTTGCCAGTTTTTCGCCGGCAGTGGCCGAGTTTGTATGAGGCACTACAAGATAGCGAACCCCCTCGCCTGGAACTCCTGGAACTCTATATCGAGCAGATCGCCCCAGAAAAGCGAATGGTTTTAGCAGGAGACCATACGGCCTGGTCACGCTTACAGGCAGCGACCCTGCGAGAGCGCACCTATGAACACCAAGCCCATCCAATGAGTGGAGCCAAGCCCATCACGCTAGGACAAGGCTATAGCACGATTGCCTGGATTCCCGAAGAGCAAGGAAGTTGGGCCTTACCCCTCCGGCATGAACGAATTACCAGTGCTGAAACTCCGATGGAGAAGGCTGCGACTCAATTGCGTCACGTGTGTCAGAAATTGACGACTCGTCCGTTGTCCTTATGGGATGCAGAATATGGGTGTGCTCCCTTCCTCCAGAAAACAGCTGACATCACCTGTGACAAGCTGATTCGATTGCGCTCCAATCGCGTCCTCTACGGTCCTCCTCCTGCCTACTCTGGCAAAGGACGACCTCGAAGGCATGGCAACCCGTTCAAACTCAACGATGCGACCACTTGGTGGCACCCGGATGAGGAGATGTCAGTCGAGGACGTGAAGTGGGGAACCCTGCGCTTACAGATGTGGCATTCGCTCCATCTGAGGCAGGCTGCCAGTCAGGTGTTGTCTCTAATTCGAGTGGAACGGCTCCCTGACTCTTCTACGACCTCCCTCAAACCTTTATGGCTCCTTTGGGTTGGGTTGGAACGCCCTCCCCTGGAAACTCTCTGGAAACAATACTTGCGTCGATTTGCCATTGATCATTGGTATCGCTTTGCATTTCTTGAATGCCCGTTAGGGCTATAGCAGCGCTTGCACTGGACATTGCCCCAGTTAGCCACCCCTGAATCCTCCGAGCGGTGGAGCGACTTAATGCCCCTTTTAACCTGGCAGCTTTGGTTAGCCCGAAGCGAGGTCCAAGACTCCCCACTCCCTTGGCAAAGGTCCTCTGCCAATCTCTCTCCGGGTCGAACAGCCAATGCCTTTGCCGCAGTTTTAGCAGTGATTGGTTCCCCGGCTCCGCCTCCTAAACCCCGAGGAAAGTCGCCGGGGTGGATACCCGGACAACCCCGGTCTCGTCGGATTCGCTATCCAACGGTGAGAAAACACTTCAAGAAACCCAAAGTGGGAGCTAAAGAGTCCGCTTAATCTCTGAGTTCTTCGGTCTTTTCTACCTCGCTCAACTCTTACAAGGAATTGGGCTACTTCTGCCTGCCGTTAGTCTAAACTTCAGTCAACACTCATGCTGACAATTTCTGCTGCGGGTACAATGCAATGTTGGTAAAACTCCTCTGCAATACAGTTACATTCGTCGCTCGATAGCTTTGTATCCATTTCTGCAAAAATATCGGACATGAACAATTTGCCTCCACCAGTTTCATAAAGCCAGAGGGTAGCGGCTTGTCGTGGGCCAAATTCAGTGCATGAGAAACAATACATTGATAAAATTCCAGGTCTATAGTGGCTTATGAATTCATCACCGTATTTTTCCTTTTCTTTATTTCTATACCAACCATTAGTCAGTCTACTTTCAATTGCTGCGATCGCTACTGGAGCACCTAGGCTGACATTAAGCGTGTAGTCACGTAGAGTTTTCATGGATTTACCTAAGCTTGAGAGAGTTTGAGTGTGTAACGTACTCAGTTGAGAAATATGACATGACTCTAGACTCTACTTCAGATCTAGAATTCAGGATCATCACTGAACTAGTACAGACTTATTATCGTTATCTTCTTAACGTTTCGGTAGAACTACTGTGCTAGATCCCTTTTTCTTCCAAATGCCCAATCCTGAACGTCTCAAGCCTGGTTTAATTTACCGAATAACAGGTTATGCCCAAGTTGAAGAGTACACGTTGGTAACTTGGCGCTTTGGTAAGGAAGATGAATATGCAACGGGTGAGACTCTTTACCGCGATCGCACCCTCATTGCCACCGGCGGTGGAACATTACCGCTCTACACCCCTAAAGTTCCAGAACCAGTTAGTCGCACACCTAGACCAGAAGCGCAAACAGTAATGAGTCGTGTCGATGACTCAATTGGTCGGTTTGGAGTCCCTCCAGCCGTAGCGACTGCCCTGAGAGACCCACTCAACTATGTGTCCTTTGAAATTGAAGAATAGAGAGGGTTAAGAAGAAAATCCAAAAAGAGGGGCTGATTCTTCCTCACGCATACTAGGCGCTAGATAGCCGCTCAAAATACTAGATTGAGCTGATTGAGTGATGTAGTGAAACTCAATTTGGCATGCTTCTAAGCTTTGTTTTGAGTCGTTTTGATAAGCCTGGTCAAGAAACACCTGGATAACTCTGTTGTTGCAACTAAGGTAGTAACCTTGAGCAAGATTATCGCGCTCGATTGAGAACGTACATTGCCACTTAGCCGATCTCTCAAAAGTATTGGTCGGTTGACCTTCTCGAAGAGGTGGGTAATTACCAAGCTCAATTTTCTCGAACCTGCCATCGCAGAACATCTCATAGGGCCTACCCCAACGGCCAGCAGCAGCTTTTGAGGACTTCCCTCCGATCGCTTGATAGATAACCCGTTTGGGTGAATCAGGGGCACCAACAAAAACTGCGTTCTCCCCTACTCCATACACCTGGAAAATCTCCTCGGTTTCGGAGTGCATCACAGAATACGAGGGGAGGTCTGGGAGTGTTTCGACAGGGCTAGCGATCGCCAACACCCAATAACTACCACCTGTTTTGATGTGTCTGTACGGTTCGTCAATTATTAATTGCATCAGCGACCACCTCGCATTCGCCACTTCCATGACACCTGCCACAGCAAAATCCGGAGCTCTGGACGCTTCACTTGTACCCAGAACAATACGATCCAGCGGTTAAGTTGTCCTAGTGGGGTTTGCCAGTAGTCATTCAAGCTGCGATCGCTCTTAAAGTGATTGAGCAGCCAATACTCAGGTGCTTCTTGGATGGAGACTGAGCGGTTTTGGAGCTGAAACTTGAAATCGGGATTGTCTCGCAGGAATGCATGTTTCCATGCCTGGAAGCTGGTCCAATCGTCGGGGGCACAAAGCATTGCCAAAAAATCAGTAAAAGGCATGATGTTTCTCAATCCAAAAACTGAATTTGAAAAAGCAAACTATGACCTTTCTAGAAGCAGCCGCGATCGCAACGCTTCCAATTGCACCTGCAAGATTTGTACCTGGGTCGCAGCAGCGGACATCGAAGCCTTTTTGCTAGAAGACTTGCTCGGAGCTTTAAGTGGTTCGATTTCGGTTAAGGTTGATAGCCTATGCGCAACTAAAAGGTTGCTAGGCTCCCAGCCGTCACCACTCTGCTTGTAAATCTCAACCTGAGCAGCTGGATTAGCGTTGGTCCCTGTGATTTTGATAGCAATGTTGGGAACTTCATCATTGGTCACGATTTGCTTGATTCGACCGCGTGCCACCCCGCCTGAAGCTTTCCAGCTCACGTAGGAACCAACCTTGAGAGCCATAAGTGCCAGTTGCTGTAATTATTCAATAATTTTATTACTATAAGATAATCAATCTTCGAGCGGGGCAGAAGGTATCTGCTGGGTTCGATTCCCACCCGCTTGTTTGGCTAGCATCACACCCAAAATTGCTTAAGCTCTCTCCTCATGGATTTAGCATCTCAAGGAGAGGGCTTATTTTTGAGCAAGGCGATCGCGATTTTCTACAAAGATGGAGGCGTTAGAAAGTATGTTGATCGGACGTAGATTGATCAAGAACTGGGGTGATGGGGTTGTAGTTGTGCTGGAAAAGCTTAAACCTGAGAGCGTCTTAGAAGAGGGACTATACGACGTCTTTCAATTTGACGGTGAAATTGTCTATCGCCCTGTAGGTCTTCCACACAACAGCCTTTACGGCAGGAGTATAGAGGAAGTATTTACTACTAAGGAAGCGTGGCTGACTTCGGAAGAGGTAGAGAATGACGGGAGATCGCAGTCCTAGTAAGAATTTTCCCGCTCGTATGCCACAATGATTTCAAGCAAATATTGGAAGGGTCACCTCTAACCCAGAGACCAAGGCACCGTCGCACGGCCTTGGTCTCTATTTTTTTAACTTAAAGTAAAAACCTTGGCTCTTGTCCACCCATCTCGGCAAACTCGTTCCTTCTCGGCCCGTCCCGGCGGCGGGCTGAAGACTTCTTATACTCGCATTGAAGTTCACGGGCATTTGCAGCGATCGCTCTCCAACCTAGAGCGAGTTCCCCTCGACAAGTTGCGTGCTTTCAGTCGCACAGTTCCTGTACGCAAAGCGATTCGACGCATTGCCAACGGGGTACTGGCAATGCCTTGGGTGATTCAACCTCCCAAGGAACTGGCAAAAGATGACGATGCGCTGCACTATGCTGAAGAGCTCAAGAAGGCTCTGCTCAAGCCAAATCGAGCTGAGCATAATACTTACTCAAAGCTGGTTAGAGCCATCATCACTGAGATGTTGGTACTAGGATTTGCGGCGGTGGAACGGCAACCAGGCAGAGAAGGTACTCAACCATTCTGGTTGTGGATTGCCAACGGAGCTGGCATTAAGGCAAATAGTGATTGGCGGCCAGAGATTGAAGGAATTATGCCGCGGTTCTATGATTGTTCCTCCAGTCGTTCCGGCAAAGACTGTGTGCCGCTGATGAGCAAGGACTTGTTCATCATTCAAAGTGAGACCAACAGTTACGAATATGTGCCTCCCAGTCCCTTAGAAGTTGCCTATCGTTTGATTGAAGCTTGGTTAGGGGTCGGAGACTACCAGTCGAACACAACTAGTCGGGCGGTGCGAAGCTACATGATTAGCATTGAGGGTGATGATGTTTCACCAGAAGATGTAGAGTCTTTCCGCCAGTATTGGGAAACTGACGTTGAGCAAAAAGGCAAGGTGCCCATCATTGGTGGTGTTGTAAAGAAGACGGAACTAGGAGCCAAGAACGATGAAGAGCTTTATCCCAAATTCACGGAATACTTGCTACGGATGATTGCGCTATCTTTCGATTTGACGACGCGCGACTATAACATCACCGAACCGGACAATAGGGCTACTGCGGGTATTGCCGCAGACTTCACCTTTGGTGATGCCATTTTACCGATGGCAACCACCATTGAGGAGCATTTAGATATAGAAGTGATTGACTTCTTTGCACCTGGCTTCCACCTAGCTCTTGCTGATACTGAACCACGAACTGAGAAGGAAGAAGCCGAGGTAGCAGGTAATCTGTTTGAGCGGAAGATCATCACCCGCAATGAGAGCCGTATCCGGACAGGTCATGATCCAGTACTCAACGGTGATGTCTTTAGTGATGGAACTCCCCTAGAAACGGAAGAAGATACAAAAGACGGTTCTGAGGTGAAGCTAGTTACGGACGTTAAACCTGCACCTGCCAGCAAGATAAAGCGCAATAGAAAAGCAAATACATCACAGTTATCCTTGTTCGGTTAGCAGTAATTTAGCGATTGCGATCGCTTCTCTGACCTCGTCTAAAAAATCATTCCTGCCAATTCTAGGGTTAATGAGGGCGAGTGAGAGCTATGAGGTTTTAGTCGGATTGCACGGCTCAGACAAAAGCTAGGCCCTGAGATTAGCCCAGAATCCACAATAGAGAGATTAAATTTTAGCGATCGCATCCTTACCGCCCCAATGGTTAAGTCGATGCCATGTTCAACTCGGCCCCTCGCAACGGAAGGATTTCAACCACTTTGTATTGACTGGTACTTGAACCTCCTTCTCGTTTCAATTCAGTCCCTCACAATGGAAGGATTTTAGCAAACCTTGATATGAGTTACCCAAGTTATGAATTGGGTGTTTCAATTCGGTCCCCCGCAACGGAAGGATTTCAGCCCAAGGCTCTATGCCCCTTAAAGGATACACAACACTCAGGTTTCAATTCGGTCCCTCCCATCGGAAGGATTTCAGCCTGAGTATCACCAAAAGTTACGAGAAGGATTCTTACAGAAGTTTCAATTCGGTCCCTCCCATCGGAAGGATTTCAGCACCCTAATATTTGGCACCGCAGCAGTGGTAAAAGCGTTTCAATTCGGTCCCTCCCATCGGAAGGATTTCAGCTCTCTCAAGCCTTGTAACTACAACAAACCTGACGGGTTTCAATTCGGTCCCTCCCAACGGAAGGATTTTAGCAATTCTAATCATGATTGACAGGGGGGCAATGCTGGTTGTTTCAATTCGGTCCCTCCCAACGGAAGGATTTCAGCGACTTCCTCCAGATTGACCGGGTGTTGAGTGTCCTGTTTCAATTCGGTCCCTCCCATCGGAAGGATTTCAGCCGGTGAACCCGGTGATCGCGGTTCTCGCTTTCAGCACCCCGTTGTTTCAATTCGGTCCCTCCCATCGGAAGGATTTCAGCTCAACCGCTGGTACTCAAATGCCTTCGCAATCATTGTTTCAATTCGGTCCCTCCCATCGGAAGGATTTCAGCGTCGGAGGGTTTAACGGGATCTCCCTTACCTCGATTGTTTCAATTCGGTCCCTCCCAACGGAAGGATTTCAGCGGTTTAACCTAGAAGCCCCCGAGTGGTACTGGGAATATGTTTCAATTCGGTCCCTCCCATCGGAAGGATTTCAGCTGGCTGGCGTAAGAAGCAAAGGCTCGCTGAACTGTGTTTCAATTCGGTCCCTCCCAACGGAAGGATTTCAGCTCATTCTGATCGGCATGGCTTGAAATTATTTGCTGCGTTTCAATTCGGTCCCTCCCAACGGAAGGATTTCAGCGGCAAAGCGGGGCTGTACCAATTCAACGCGAGGATGACGTTTCAATTCGGTCCCTCCCAACGGAAGGATTTCAGCGGCTTACTGATTCCTTCTACAGATTGGCAATTCTCCGGTTTCAATTCGGTCCCTCCCAACGGAAGGATTTCAGCCGCCCAATGCTTCATGGATAGAGCCTCGATACTCATCGTTTCAATTCGGTCCCTCCCAACGGAAGGATTTCAGCATTACACCGATACCGTGGGCTATAAGGAGATGAACATGTTTCAATTCGGTCCCTCCCAACGGAAGGATTTCAGCGAGCTAGAAGCTAAGCGAGTGATTGAGCAGCTTTTAGTTTCAATTCGGTCCCTCCCATCGGAAGGATTTCAGCTCGCGGAAGTGGGCGGTATGACACAGAAGCTTAACCTTGTTTCAATTCGGTCCCTCCCAACGGAAGGATTTCAGCAGGTGCTACTTTATCGAGGGTTGCTACCATATCGTCTGTTTCAATTCGGTCCCTCCCAACGGAAGGATTTCAGCGAAAGTTAGAGTGAAGCTCAGTGATGGAACTCTAAAGTTTCAATTCGGTCCCTCCCAACGGAAGGATTTCAGCGCCTCCCATTGAGGTAAAAAAAAACCTGTCAATGAGTTTCAATTCGGTCCCTCCCAACGGAAGGATTTCAGCAACCTGTCTTCCTCGCCCAGCTCCAGCGACTCTTTGTTTCAATTCGGTCCCTCCCAACGGAAGGATTTCAGCTACACAAGGTATTTATCTCTAGGATCTAACTCGATGTTTCAATTCGGTCCCTCCCAACGGAAGGATTTCAGCGATTGCGTTTCCTCCAGTCGGTGAATGATCCGCTCCGTTTCAATTCGGTCCCTCCCAACGGAAGGATTTCAGCTGCCGCGTCTTGCCTCTATCCTGTTCAACGTCCCGGGTTTCAATTCGGTCCCTCCCAACGGAAGGATTTCAGCGGATTGAGTGCTCCCTACACTGTCACAGGAGATAAGTTTCAATTCGGTCCCTCCCAACGGAAGGATTTCAGCCTGTACCGCCCGCCCAGCACCAATTCAAAGTTCGAGCTAAATCGTTTCAATTCGGTCCCTCCCAACGGAAGGATTTCAGCCTAAGATTGCAGCCAACAAAGTAATCTCTACCGTGTTTCAATTCGGTCCCTCCCAACGGAAGGATTTCAGCGAATCCCTCCAGGGGGTGACGCATGGATAGTCAAGTTTCAATTCGGTCCCTCCCAACGGAAGGATTTCAGCCTTCTGATTGCTGGCTATGCGATCGCCTTCAACTACGTTTCAATTCGGTCCCTCCCAACGGAAGGATTTCAGCCTCAAATAGACTGCTTTGGGCCTGTTCGTTAAAAGTGTTTCAATTCGGTCCCTCCCAACGGAAGGATTTCAGCGTATTTGAAGACCCACTGGGTTATTCAGACGGTGTTGTGTTTCAATTCGGTCCCTCCCAACGGAAGGATTTCAGCGCGCCAAGAAGCCAGCTTGGACGACCAACGAAAAGCTGTTTCAATTCGGTCCCTCCCAACGGAAGGATTTCAGCCGATCGCTCAACCAATCTAGAAGGCCACCATACCAGTTTCAATTCGGTCCCTCCCAACGGAAGGATTTCAGCTCAGATCCCGCCGCACATAGAGCAGGTGATTATCAACGTTTCAATTCGGTCCCTCCCAACGGAAGGATTTCAGCCTCCAAGTCCGTTCTTCCAGAAATGCTTCAATACTGTTTCAATTCGGTCCCTCCCAACGGAAGGATTTCAGCCCCTGTTTCAATATCCTCTGTAGGCGTAATACAAAAGTTTCAATTCGGTCCCTCCCAACGGAAGGATTTCAGCTTACTAAGGCGTTTTTGCCCCCTTCCCCTAACAAGTTTCAATTCGGTCCCTCCCAACGGAAGGATTTCAGCAACGTTAAGGTGTAGAACTCTGAGGCGATGCCTAAGTTTCAATTCGGTCCCTCCCAACGGAAGGATTTCAGCCTGGCATCAGTGAGGATGGTGCTTGCGCTTTTAGAGTTTCAATTCGGTCCCTCCCAACGGAAGGATTTCAGCCTGCGATCGCCCCATCCATCTCTACACCCCAAGCCGTTTCAATTCGGTCCCTCCCAACGGAAGGATTTCAGCTCTCTACTGCTTCGCCCACAAAAACCAGCACTTCGCTATCAGTTTCAATTCGGTCCCTCCCAACGGAAGGATTTCAGCCGCGAAGAGTAGTTGGCAGGGGTGCCGTTGTTGTTGGTTTCAATTCGGTCCCTCCCAACGGAAGGATTTCAGCATGGCGGCCTTGAGTTACAGTTGGTAGCCTATTATGAGTTTCAATTCGGTCCCTCCCAACGGAAGGATTTCAGCTGCGGGGTGCTTTATCCCTTGCCATATAAAGTTTTCTAGGTTCAGGTGCGCGGATTTGCATAAATTCTTGTACTTATTTACAAGCTGTCCAAACCATAGGGGTTTTAGACTCACTCTCAGCTCTCATCCTGTAAGTATTTCAGTGAACGCGCGGATTTCCTGTGCTTAGAGTTGTTGCAGTCACTGATATAACCTTATTCTGAGCGCTCGGCTGTTTAACACCTAACCACTCGCGCATAGGGGCCATCGCACCCAAGCCGTAGTGGGCAGCATAGCCCAAGATAATCGGACCAGTCACTGGGGTTGAAAACCTCAAGGTGACTCGATAGCCTACTCGTCCTACCTTCTTCCCTTGACGACAGTCGGACTCCCATTCCCAAAACTTTGGAAATGGTTCGCAAGATGCTATCACAGCTATTGCATTATCCATAATGAGTGCTAACCCTTCTTCGTGCTCCTGGTAAATTGGATGACCTTGCAAGTTTAGCCAAGGTAAATGTTGTAGATACTGAAGCACCTGATGTTCTGGGCTGTCTTTTTGATAATGCTCTGTTAGCATGCGTGGTTTACCACGACGAACTGTAGGAAATCGTGAGAGAAAGAAGGGAGTACAAGATATCCACTGGTTAAATTTTTCTTCTTTCTGTCCCAAATCAGCCAACGCCAAAGAAATGACATAGCCACGAGCAACATTGAACAAATTAGTGCAGTTCGCGATCGCAGCAAGAGCTTCTGGGCCATACCCCATCCGGCTATAAAGCTTCACTTGTTCAATATAGCGGCCTGTACGGTCTGGTACACATTGAAAAATGGTATGGTCATGATTCTTGCTGGGCTCGCCCATCTCCTGACCCGTAAAAACAGGAGCAGGACATCGACTGACTAAAACCTCATGTAATCGGTGGGTAAGCTTCAGGGCTAACTTGAAAGGCAGTCGAGGCGACGCTGAGACAGCCAGAGTAATTGTGTTTTGCTTTTGCCAGATTTCCTGCTGTATTTGAGGTTTTAGTGTATCGATCTGATAAGTGGCTTGGCGAATACCAGGAAAAACAGCCGAGCGATTAACTCCATAATTCTCATGAGCAGATAAGTTCAAGGCATTCCAGAGCGTGTCTGGATCTAGTTCTGGATCTGGAATCGATACAATGCGCGTCCCTTGAGGATCAGGTTGAGCGCTGGATTCAGGAGCTTCTTCAACTAGGGAAAGTGTTGCAACCGATTCTTTCCGACCAAAATAGGTTACTCCTGATAAGCACAAACTTAATACCAGCTCTTCAGCTTCGGATAGGGTTGCTGACCAGTGAACGTGTAGCACATTCTGAGCGCTGGACATGAGCAGTCCTGCTGAGTAAAGAGTTTTTCCTGGTCCTGTTTGGGCTGTCTTCAGATCCACTTGAGGACGCGGGCTCCGGTGCTGAATGTAAGTTACAGATGGGAGGGTATAACTGGGAAGCACTGAAGCTAACTTATGCAGTATTCCCTTCAAAGTCAGTTGATGTTTGTCCGCGAGTTTGACGTTATAAGCTCCCGCTACAATCGCTCGAAGAATGCGCCACGGAGCAGGAGGCCAGTCAATCACACCTTCAGAGTGGTGATTTCCCCAAGCACAGGCTTGGTATTGATTCGTGTGAAATTGAATTTCGATGTGTATCATGAATCTTATCCCTATAGCTTCTAGCCGTTCAGCAGGATTTCACCGATCATTCAGTAGCAGAAGTTCCGTCCTCCTCTTCAGCAAACTGCACCTGGTCATTCGGGACAACCACTCTTACCTTGCTAAACAAATCTGAACACTCGCCAATGGCTTCTTTAACTTGTTGCTCCAAAGTGTTGAGCTCTGCCAGTGGCTTCAAGAGCTTCTCAGCTTTAGGGATCAAGTAGCACTCTGTACGAAGCGTCACGGCATCAGATAGTAAGCGGCGCACTAGATACTCGCTGAGTATCTGAATCAAGTGCTTAGCCTTTGCATCCAAATTAGATTTATCAACCAAGCGAGTATCAATCACAAACCGCCCTATGTACCGCTCAGCCTTGAAGCTTTCACGCACGTAGACGATGTTGCCTAAGCCTGCCTCACTCGGCTTCTGTATGGCTTTGTCCTTTTCACCCCCTTTCTTTTTGTCCTTTTCAATAGCAAACATATGCTCTGTTTTGACCCCTCGACCGCGAGCTGATACTGGATCATGGACTGCACCTCCAGTCGGCATAGAGACGGCATTTTCTGCAACAAACTCACCTGAGAGAACACGAGGAATTCGATAAATTCCCGCAATATGTGTATAGAAACTGCCCAGCACAATGCTCATCGGACACAGCGTAAAAACAGCTTTATAAATGCCTTGATCCCGTATTCGCTGGCGTAAAGCTTCTCGAAACCGTTGGTCATCAAGTCGCGCATGTTTATTCTTCAGCAGATATCCAGTGCCCAATCGATGCGGTAGGTCTATTGTGCTAGCAACGTACTGCCCAGATTCTGTATAGATTTCAACGAAAGGTAATCCTTCAAGTTCAGGAATTAATGTGTGATTTACTGCGTCCCAAATGCTTTCTTCAATCAGATTTGCTGTTGCTTGAGGAGTATGCAGCAAAACATCAAGCCGTTGCTCCCAAGGTAAGTATGCTTGAGACACCCCTACATCTAGAAAAGTAGGCGGCTTGACCGTTGGTAAGGCAGAGTCAAATTCAACCGTGATGACATTAAGCATTGACTTCTCCAAATTGATAAAAAGGTTGACAAGGAAACACCAACGCCAGAGCACACCTCTTTCCGATCGCAATATGCTCGGGAAGTACTACTGGCTTTTGCACAGCTGCTAGTTGCCGACTCAAAGGCACTGTTGATCCAGTCAACAAGCCGTTCACTGTCTGAGCTGTTAGAGCCACGTCACGGCACCACTGAAGAGAGGCAGCATATTTATAGAGCTCTGGCAAAGGTTGAGTACTAGAATGTCGAGCTAACTTCGTAGGGCTTTTGCACAAAGCAAACCCAAGCGCCAAATCCAAGATGAGCTGGTCATTCGTGCGTCCTGCAATAAAGGCAGCGATCGCATCAGGGCTTGCCCAATGGGTCCAGCCAAAAGAAGGGTGATACTCTTTGTCCGTGCTCCAAAGCTGCAACAGCGACAGGCATAAAGCTTCTAGCGAGGCAGTCTTAAGCCTGTATTTGTGATCATGAGACCAGAATCGAGTGCCACTCTTCGGAACATACCGTGCGGATGACAGTAATTCTCGGAAGGGACGAAAGGAGCGCCCAGTACCTTTGTGGGTTAGTGAGGTGCTGGCTAGAGCAGCTGCCAATTCAACCTCCGCGATTGGGTATTCCTTGTAGACTGCCTCAACCCATTTCTCGCTCAGTTGGGGTGAGGGGGGTATCTTAGCCTGGATTCGGCTGTGCAAAATTTCTATCTGCCCTAATAGTTTGATTGCCGTCGCTGTCTCTGCATTACCCTGTTGTAGTTGATATAGCGTTTTGTGGAGCGCTGTTAGCAGATTGTATTGAGACTGGGACTGTTCTTTAGTGGGCCGAGCTCGAAACCGCCATTCCCCTAATTCAGCTCCGTAATCTGACTTAAGCGGTGTTGCCAAGCCAATATAAACTAAATAATTGCCCTGCCCTTTACGCTTCCAGAGGCCAAAACGAGTAAACCGAGAGAATCCTAATGACTCACTTCTTTTAGTAAGCTCATTAAGCATATCGGTAGTGTCAACTACCTGGTTTTTGAGGCGAAATGAGAGGTAAGTTGTTACTCTTTTCTGAAAAACTTTCCAGTCCCGAGGCTTGCTCCACAGAGGTAACCAGATTTCATAAGCACGTCCAGTGCGATCGCTAGTATCAGCAGTACCTGAATTGACCTCTAGTAGGAGTGGATAGGATGCCAGAGTATGTTCTTGATCTCCTTCATTTTGAATTTCATTACGAGGAATGCTACTGCCTGTGAAAGTTGTAGCTCCCTCCAAGTAAAGAATTAAGTCGATAGGGTTGGCAAGCTGCGAGGATCGTCCTTGATTGTTTATGTAATCCTCTAAAGACTTGTCAGAGGGAGCTAAATCATCAAAATAATCAGCTGCAGGGTATATGTGTCCCAATAGCCCTTTGAGTACCAAAGTCTCTGGCAACACTTTACCTAGTACAGCAGCCCTGATGAATGCTTTTGCCTCGATTGATGGTTCTCCAGTTTCTAAATCCCATAGTTTGCTACAAGCCTGGAAGTAAACCGTACAAAAGTCAGTAGTTCCGACATTTCCGCCGGTTCCCAACAAGTCGTTTTTATGAAACTCAGCTTCTTGTTTTGTTTGAGTTAAAAGCCCTACTGCATCAATCCACTCCAGCAAATAAGAATTACTGACCTTGCTAGTTATTAAGGGCATCATGAGTAGCTTCTTCTTATCTGAAGATAGACCTTTCGTGTCAAGGGGTTGTAAAACTCCTTGCAGTTCTTGATACCCTTCGCGCATCAATGCATAACGCTGAGCCTTGGACGCTAATACAATTTCTAGTTCCTTTGTGTTGCTAAAAATACTCTTTCCATTCCAAGGACTTGCAAAAGGTTTCGGTTGATACTGAAGGAGTTTTTCAACCAGTGACTCAGTAGAATCAATTTCTAAATGAAAGCAATCATTTGCCCAATACCCTACTGCACCAGATAAACGCAAGAGACCAACGGCTTTCAACCAGCCAATCGCGTTCGTGGGCGTGAGGTGGGGAAAAGCAACTGCATTAGCTATTGCTGCGGTCATTTTTCACTTCCTCTTCTCGATATTTAGATGCTTTTACATCAGCGTTACGAACCAGAGCTTCGAGATAGACTAATTTGAAGAAGCCATACTTTTCGAGCAATTCTTCAATTTGTAAATCCCAATCCTCAAAATCTCCTGCTAGAGATAGTTCAACAGAAGGCAGTATTTCACTATTTTCAATTTCGACTTCACATAGTTGACTGCCTATCTCAACTCCCCTCACAATCCTTAGGCTGCAATCTTCTTGGGGATTATTGGGCATTAGGCTATCACGGACTTTACCATGATGAGCAGCAATTAGATATTGTGCTAGGAAGGGAGCTCCCTGCGCAGCGGCAGCAAGTGCACTTGCCATCTCATGCCGATATCCATTCAGTTCGCTTGCATGACCATAATTTTTTGATTTTGCTAAGAGGTTTCCTTTTGCTCTGGCGTAAGCTTGCCAAAGTTGATGCGCCTTGCCCCAATCATGCCAGCGGGCACAACGGCATAATTCCTCCGTTAGAGGCTGAGACAAACCGAGATGCTGGAGAAAAGGAATTATCTTTTGCAAGCAGTCTTCAGTATCTTTCAGATGAACTCCTAGCTTTAAGCTGTAGGAGAAACGTCGATCGCTGAATTCAGGCTCTAACTGCAACTTGTATCGATTAGGATCAGGTTTGTCTTTAGGGTTTGCTGTCCAACCTCGCTCATGGGAATACCCACCCTGGTCCAATGGCAGCCACACAACATCCCCACTAGTCGGCCTGGCTTTCTCCCACCTGTCCTCACCCCAAATGCAAGGGGTGACATTATAGGATTGACAGAAATCTAATAATTGTTTAATAGGCACAGGGCAAAGATATCTCTGCATTGGTAGTTGATTAGGTTGCTCAGTTGACCAGAATACTAAGACCGTAAAGTTTGTAGTTTCTCGAATGAAATCCGAAACCGTTGATGAGCCACGAAGGTTTCGTTTCAGATAATGAGTACAAAAAAATGTTTCTAAATGTTGCTTAGTTAACAGTCGGTGGGATATGTCCAGCTGAGGTAATGCGACTTTGGAAAGATGGTGAAGACTAGCATCAGTCAACTCTAGTAAACGGTTCCGAGTATCTTGGCACTCTAAATCGCTGTATGGAATAGCCTTCCAGTTCTGCTGATAGTCCAGCCAGCGAATTTCTACGTGATTGCTTGTTCGCTTGCGTCCACAACGCCCGCACCGCTGCACGAACGAAGACCAAGGGCACAGTTCAGTAATTAGCAAATCTGCATCTAAATCTACCCCTGCTTCAACAACCTGAGTGGCGACAATGATTCCCTTGTAATCTTTGAGCTTCTTCTGTAACACTTCACGATCGATACCCAAAAAACGGCTGTGAATGACTAGCGGCTCCAAGTCGGCCAGTAACTCGCCAATTTCTCTCGCCCGATCAACTGTATTCACAACCATTAGGGATAAAGTGTCTGGCGTATGCTTTGCCCTTAGTAAAACAGCAACATCCTTAACCCCTTCCACACTTGCTCTGTACACAGGCTTTGGTCGAGTTACCTTAGCATTTAACTCTTCATGTGCAAAATCTATTTTATTGAGGTCAAAACGCTCTATTTTTAACTCCTTAAGTGGGCGCTCATCAAAGGTTGCTGACATTAAGCACAATTGAACGTTTCCGAAGGTGCCTAAGTCCTGCCAATGTTTGTAAAGCTGGACTAGAGTACTGTACGCAACGCCTGTCAACTGAATTTCATCGAGTACCCATCGACAGTCATTAGTTAGGGCTGCACAGTGTAAAGGTCTCTGCGCCCAGGACACCCCAAACCCACGATTGAGAGCCCGAGATAACAGTTGATCTTGGGTACCTATCAAAATGGCAGGCTGAGTTAGATCTTGTTCAAAGCCATGCTCTACCTTACCTCCTTTAAGGCAGTAAACCTGAATCGGCAAACCTGATGCTTTTACTACTCGTTGAGTATTTTCATAAACCTGATCAACGAGTGACCGAGTGGGCAATGCATAAATTAGTCGCGTTGTTGATGGCTCACCAATCTTGTGGGAGTAAAGCCAAGGAACAACTGTCCCTGACTCCTTTCCTGCCCCTGTAGGTGCACGAATAACAGAGACGAGCTTACCGTCCCAACCGGAAAATCGTTCTTGCCAGGGGTAGGGAGTAAACCCTGTAACCTGCTTAAAAAAGTCTTTGTAGTTCACGGTGTAGTTAAAGACCCTTCATGAGGTTGTTTAAGTCTTTCTATCATGACGGTAATTTAGTTTTTACCAATATATTCCCCCAAACCTCTACTGTCTAGGGGAACCATAAATTCAGTCCCACTCTGTGTGGGATTTTTCTTAGCCTACTTCTGTTTTAAGGCTTTCAATCATGTTTCAACTTAGTCCCAGCGCTGCAATTAAACAGGGGAGTAGTCGATTTATGGTATCACTCTGAGCCACTTATAATTAAGGTTGTTCTCGGAAAAGAACTTAAAACTCTGATACTTAAGAGGGTTCTAACTCATTGAACAATTGAATGAATGTCCTTCCAGAGGTCCTGTTGGGATTGAAGACTTGGAATAATGACTGGGTCTGAGTTGGGTTCATCAGTCCAATCCTATTTTGCATAATTTTTATATTCATACTTCACATTTTGATATAGCAGGATGTCAAAGTCCTATATCAGCGATCGCCCGCTCAATGAAGCCCATAAACTCATCAATACCGTTGTCTCCCCCGTTCACTAGTAACCTAACTCGTCGCCAGTTGTGGTTGCGAGCTGCCAGAAACACACCGCGATCGCTGAAGTAGAGGGCTAGTATTTTGGCTCCAACGACTGGATCTAAGGCGAGATCTGGCTTCTCCTCCAAAGGCAGGTGTAAGCGTAAGCCGTAATCTCGGTAGTTGGCACGTCCGGTGATCTGAATAAAACCACGGCCATGATACCTACATCCATCACCCGCGCAGACATTGCCCAAGTCATCGCGCCATTCATAGTTTTGGGTGAAGTACTCGTCATCTCCATATTCCTTGATTGGGCGAAATCCACCTGTTTCAACACCAATGGTGGCGATCGCCGCAACGAGAGTGGGCTTGTCTAAGATATTGTGTTCTGCCAAGGCAGTGAGTACTGCGGGTAAATGACTTTGAACTTCGTCTAGAGGACAGTTCAGAATAGAAGCCACAGTCCTAGGCTCAACCATACCCAGTCCTGGCAACTGCTTACACTCGATCAACTGCTCAGCGATCGCTGGTGTGATTTCTTCATCGGCAAAATCGAAAGCATTACAGAACTGCTTCCAAGCCGCTTCTGTGATTGGCCCGTACAACCCATCTGCTTTTCCACCTAGCAGGCCCAGAGCTTTGAGGCGAACTTGGATTTGTTGAGCTAGTTGGCTATCATCCAACAGATGCTCAATCGGGATCGGAACGCCTGACTGGCAAATGTCTTGTAATTTCACAATTATCTTTTAATATAAACATGAGCAAATTAACATAATTAGGTTATTATCGCACTAATACTCATCTATAACTTTTTCCAAGAAGGTTAAACCAAGCGGGGGACCAGACTTTATGACTGGCTCTCGCTTTTAATTTTTGAGGCATCATGGGCGCTAAGACTTCAGATTCAACTGTTCAAGCGGCAGGGCGACAAATCTCCAGCAAAAATGCAACTCGTCTTAGTAAAGCCTTTGCCGAAATTGGCAAGCTGCTCATTGATGCAGGGGTGGTTGATAAGCAGTCGCTAGAATCCTTGTTTGGCGAAGAGAATACTACTGCTAAAAATGAGCCCGAAGTGAGTGTTGAGGCAGATGCTCAAGCACCGATCGCCGCAGCAGCGGGAGAGGAAAGTTTTACAACCCAGGTAAAACGAGTCACCTGGCATGATCGCTTACGTACGACCTTGCGGTTCTTTGGCAATCGTTATGAGATGTTGCATAACTGCCCAGAAAATGACTTCGCTCGACGAGTGGGTGTAGACACTGATCGAGAGACTGCGATCGCCCAACTGCGCGATGATCTCATTGCCATTCTCGTGGAACTCACCAAGGATCATCCAGGCCCTTCGGATTCAGATAGCGGCTACTACTATAGTCCCTACATGGAACTTGCTAGTAGTTCTGGGGAGAAGGTAATTACAGTCGCTTTCGATTGCCCCACTCAAGCGATCGCTGCCGCTGCTAGTCGAACCACAAACCGCCGCCCTGTTGAAGGGGTGCTTTTCCGCATTGACGAACCGAGTGAAAGTGCTCCTTCTGTCGGCCCTGGATTGCCTCTTTATGTGCCCAAGGCCGTTGCTGAGGAAGCCCTTAGTACAGTTAGCGGCTTGCCTCTTGATGCCCACGACAATCTAAGTCAGCATTCAAATCCAGACATTGCTGGAGTGATGCTGAGCGCTGCAATTCAGGGCAATGACTTCACGGTCAGCGGCTATCTCTACGATTGGAGTCAAAGCGATAAGGTCGCCAAAATTGCTGCCAATAAAGAGCAGCTTGGCATGAGTATGAATGCCAATGCGATCGGACACGAGGCCGAGGTAGAAGGTAGAAAAGTTTTTTGGGTGGACAAGCTGGAGCTGCTCGGAGCCAACATTCTCTTCTCCGAAAAGGCCACCTATCGTCAAACCCGCCTGCTATCAGCAGGTGGGTTTGACGATACTCCGACCTCTCCGGAAGGTCACTCCGGAACTGAAACACCCGCTGCTCAGATTGCAGCAGCTAGTAGCGACTCACCTAATCCCTCAGGAGAAGACAAGGACATGACCGTAGACTCTGAAGTAAAACAACAGCTAGCTGACATGTCTAAGACGGTGGGAGACTTGGCAAGCATGATCAAGGACATTGTGCCTGCTGTGCAAAGTGTACAAACTGGCTTGCAAACCGTTCAAGCGCAAGTAACAAACATCGAGAAGGAACGGGAAGACAACAGGGCAGCGATCGCGGCACAGGCTCAGCAACAGCAGCAGCAAGAGCAACAGCAACAGTTCATGGCTACTCTCCAGACTGCGATTAAAGATGCAGTCAGCACAGAAGTCAGTGCAGCGGTTGCTAAAGCTGTTAATCCCAGCGGTCAACCAGCTCGTAAAACGGTCTCCCTTGCCGCTCAGGCAAATGGGACTGGCGGAGCTGTAGACCAACCCCAAATGCAGGCTCTCTTGCAGCTTGCTTCCTTAGAAGGCGAACTTGCAGCCCTACGCAAGAATCCAAGTGTTGATGGCTTTGAGGAAATTAAGTTAGTTGACAAAATCGCTCAACATAAGCGGGAATATCAGCTCGCCTAAGCTTCTAGCTACTGACTTCTAACTCCTAGCTACTGACTTCTCTACATAGCTCTAAAGGTTAACCCTAACCGGAGACCGCGACTCGGAAAGAATGCGCGGTTTTTTGTTTTACTCAAAGGACTGTGATTTTATGACAACGGGCCTTGCCACTCGACCCACTCAAGATCCTTCGGAGATTCCTAGCTTTCAACCCATTCAAGCGTCGATGGTGGCTTTGGATGGTTTTGTTGTCCGAAACGATTTTAGTTCAACCATCCAGCGCTATATTCGCCGGGAAACAATTTTGTGGCAACTGCTCAAGAAGCGTCAGGCTACGAATGATCCCGTCAAAGAACCCCGTGAAGGTCCCCTACCAACAGCTGGGTTTGTCAGCAAGATCGACCTTAACCCACCTGAAAACCCCTCAGATTTACCTGCTGCTGATCTGAGCGATCCAGGCCAATCCATCAAAGCTGTCAGCGGCATTATCAAGGTGGGGCATTACGCGCGATCGCTCTACCGGGCTCAAGGCCGACCACTGGGCGATATTGTTGCAGAGAAGACTGACAAACTCTTGCTCAATATTGTGAAGCTAATTGAGCGCAATCTATTTACTGGAAATGCTACAACCAACCCTCTTGCCTTCAACGGTATTTCCAACCAGATGCGCGCTGGGCGCGTTTTTTCGGTAGATACGACTGCTACATCCAATAACTCTGTCATTGCGAAGCTACGCAGCGTTATACGCTTAGCAGTCAATGATCCGGATACCAGCCGTACTATCACTCATATTTTTGCAAGTGGTTTGGGATTAGAGCAGATCGAGAAGGAATTGCTAGCTCAAACTCAGTACAACCACATGTTGGAGATTATTCCTGGGGTTAAGGTGCCTGCCATTATGACTCAAGTTGGCCCCGTCCCTATTGTTCCTACTCCTTACATTCAAGACACCGATGGCGGAGCTGGTACGGATACCCTACACTACCACCTGATCAACATTAACGAGCTGAGTTGGCAAGGTGTTTATCCAGAGGGGGGCGATGAATCCTTCAATCCACAAATTTTCGATGTGTCTGCCTACACCTCTGATGCGGCTCCCTACTTGCTAGAGAAGCGGATGGGACTAATTTATGGCACCCTCTACGCCGAAAATGCTGGAGAAAGCATCTATCGAGTAGACGCGACCGTTCCGACGGGCACGGTGGGAAGCGCCTAATGGTAGTAATTCAGCCGACGGATAAATGGAATTCTCGTACAGTTGCTACGCCTCATGGGTTAGTCAAGCGCCCGCCTGGGGCTCGCTCGTTTGAGGTGACTGCTCAGAAAGGTCAGTGGTTGATTGATAACAAATTTGCGACAGTAGCCACAGAAAGTCCTGCTCCTGAACGAGCACATCCACCTGTTAATTCGTCGCTGAATACCGAAATCCTCTCAGAAGCACAGCCTGTGGTAACTACCTCAGAGCAGTACAGTGCCGAGGCAAGTGGGCAGACAAGCGCAGAACAAACTGATCCTCCCCCTGTACTGGAGCCTTGGCAACAGAAGTTGCTGGAATTTTTTAATAGCCAGCAACCTGGCGCGATCGCCGAGGCAATCAGGGGAATTGGACCTAAAACCGACGAAGACTTGATTGCAGCTCGACCTCTCACTTGGGAAAAGATAGAGGGAATTTTGAGCGATCGCCAAATGGATGCCGCCAAAAAGTGGACTGAGTCATCAAGTCATTAGTGTAAAAGCGTTTCAACCTAAATTAGGAGCGATTCATCATGGCAGAACCAGAACAAGCCCAACCTCAAACCTCCCCTGCTCAGTCCGAAGTTCAAACTCCCCCTAATCAAGTTACTGATTTCCCTGATCAAGGCCGACCCGCAACAGAACATCTCTCTAGTGAGGGTAAGTTCGCAACTGTGAACCCTGCGGGTACCGCTTTCACTCCAACCGGTGAACAAATAGATGTGGGTGATGAGTTGCCGCCCAGTGTGCAAAGGATTCGTCAAAGTGGCGATGGATTTGTAGATTCAGAGCAGACCCCAGAAGCCAATCAGCCGTAACAGGTGCGCCTCGCGATCGCTTGTTATCGGGCAGGCGATCGCTTTCTTATTTAGACGCGGAGTAAACAAGCGAGTGACACAAGGATTTCTACCTGGGCAGTTCTCGTTCAGCGGGATAACAGAAGATATCCCGCAGCTCCCCCTTTTAGATCCTACAGAAGCAAGAACTAAGCTGATTGCAGCAGGAATCTACACAGCTGACAATGCTCCCTCGGTTGAAATTCTAGATTCCTTGCTTAAAGATATTGCAACTCGAATAGAGCAATGGCTGGGCTATTCGCCAGCTCCTACAGGCTACATCGAAACGCTGCGGACTAACTCTGATGGGGTTGCTTTACTGCGAAACTACCCTGTACTGGATGTGCAAGAAATTGCTGTTTTTAACGATGCCACCCCCGGCTATGAGCCTGTGATAATTTCCCCTAATAAAATTCGCGGAATTTGGCGACAAGACCGACGCATCTACTTGCTCAGTCCGCTTACTTCCATTCGAGTAACCTATATAGCTGGCTACAATCCTTTACCTAAAGGATTCTCTCAAGTGGCTTTCCAGATATTGAAACAAGTTGCTAAGACTGGGGATTTGAGCGGCGATTTGTCGTTTCTAGATGAACCCGTACGAGATGTGTCGTCAATTAGCTTGCCTGGAGGCCTAAGCAAAAGCTTTCGTCTGGGTGGAAGCGGAGGTCCTAAAGGAGGCAGTGGTAAGGACACTGGCTCTACCCAACTCGATCGCATTCTTGGCGGGCTAGGGAGCTATCGGCGAAAAATCATCACTTAGCAGGTTAAGTTATGCAGCGAGGCCAAAGGGTTTACATCCGTGACTCAAGCAACCCCCTAAGTCGTAATACCCTTCTATTTGTGGAAGAACGTGATTCCCTCAACACGCCTAATCAAAAAGTTGTTGTTGTACATGTAAAGGAGTGGGGACGCAATATGTCGCTTTGGCAGCAGGACATTCAGGAATCAGACCCCACCCCAAAGAAAACAGAAGATGCTAATTAATGCTGATGAAATTTTAGATCTGATTGCTGAAGTGGGGACTGAGTTGCAGCTCTGTGTTGCAGCTACTACAGAGTTGATCAATGTGGAATATGGCATTCCGGAAGAGCGATCGCTAGCTTGCCGACCAGTACGAGGCTATGTTATCCCCGACAGGTTTGGAGAAATGCAGCTAGCAGCTCAGGACGAGACTAGGAGTGGCGGCTTCATCGCCTATGTCAGCGCTACAGATTTCTCGCGATCGGAGCTATCAGAGCATTCGTATCTTTCCTATCAGAGTCGGCTGTATGAGCTGGAGTATCTACAAGGGATTGAACATCGAGGGACTGTGATGCTTCATAAGCTGAGAATACGCTTGCCTCGATCCACCCCTTCCGTGCATCAACCCGATTCAATCATTCAGTTTAATTAGTTCTGGGATAATCCCAATTAGTGAAGTACCCGACGCTGATGCTACGCATACAGCGCGGGCTTCTCTAATCAACCGCGACAGCCTCTGAGAGGGTAGACTTACGCCTTCCTCCCTTTGGTCTTACGTCGCGTCCTAGAGCAGAAGCCCCACTTCCTGAGGCCAAGATCCGCAAGCCTTCATTTTTGATGTTGATCGCCGCATTGATGTCCCTATCGTGCCGTTCTTGGCAATGTGGGCATACAAACGAGCGAACCGACAGATCCATCTTTTCTAGCGGTAGTAGCGTGTTTGAGCAAAGGTGAGAACTTGGGAAGAACCGCCCAATCTCCAGGTAAACTTTGCCCTCAAACTCTGCCTTGTATTTGAGCATGGTGCAAAACTGACCCCAGCCAACATCGCTGATTGCCTTGGCTAGACTGTGATTTTTTACCATGTTCTTGACCGCTAGATCTTCCACCACAATCACTTGGTTTTCATTGACTATCTTGCGGGATAGCTTGTGATGAAAGTCTTCTCTCACTCTGGCAATCTTGCCGTAAACCGAAGCCACTTTAATTCGTACCTTATTCCGGTTCTGACTGCCCTTCTTCCTTCTAGACAGTTTGCGCTGCTTTCGTTTTAGGTTGCGTTCATACTTCTTGAGATGGCGAGGATTGGCGTACTTCGATCCATCGGATGTGATGGCAAAATCAGTTAGCCCCAAATCAATCCCAATGGCTTTGCCATTATCGGATGGTTCAGGTTTAGCTGTCCCATCTTCAATCAGGAGAGATGCAAAATATTTCCCATCTGGCATCTTAGACACCGTAACGGTCTTCAAATCTCCCTCAATGGGTCTGTGAATCTTGGTCGCAACAGTACCTAGCAAGCCAGGGAACTTGATTGCGGAGTCGGATGCCACTTTGACATTCTGAGGGAACTGAACCGACTGACGATGATGCTTAGATTTGAAGTTAGGATACTTCGCTCTGCCTTCAAAGAAGTTTTGGAACGCCTGAGACAGATTCAACACTGATTGCTGCAAGCACTGCGAGTAACATTCTTTTAGCCACTCATGCTCAGTCTTCAGTGCTGGGATCTGTTTCTTCATGGTGAAAGCAGAAATCCCTTTGCCTGTCGTTTTGTACGTTTGCGTCATGATAGACAAGCAATGATTCCACAGCCATCGCGTACAGCCAAAATGCTTGGCTAGTGTGATGGACTGCTCATAGGTGGGATAAATTCTAACCTTGATTGCTCTCAACATGTCGCTATTTTATCATAAAGCTATCAATGCGATAAATAGTGGTTGAGTGATAGAGACTATTGTTCGCCTACGGCTCACGCGCCTCTCATCCCGACGCTGTACCTGAAAGGTCAGCGCGGGGCTTCTCGTCTAAGAGATAACGATAAAGGCTAGGGTTATTCCCAGCCTTTATCGTTATCTGGTACTTAACTTAGAAGTCGTCACCAGAAGAATAGAGCCAGTCACAATCACTCCAAGGATCAACCGACCGCAGCCGCACGTCTCCAGCTCCAGTCTCGTAGGGAGACCCGATGCCGTCAGGAAGTTTGGCAATCTGGCGATCGCGCTCTTCCAACCACTGTTCCAATCCTGCCTGATACCCTAGGGCATAGCCAGAGTCCTGGCTGATTCTGGGTTGGCATCGTTTACCTGCTTGATACCCTTGCTCCCAAAGGGATTGAGCAGGGGTAATTTGCTTTTGTGGGGCTGCAACTTGAATTAGCATTGAAGAATCTCCCGATTCATGTCTGATTTGGGGTAGAGAGCGCATCAGCTTGGCGGTTGGGCGCTCTCTTAATTTTTTACCTAAATTGATTATATCCCGGTATACCGGGATATAGGTCAAATTATTAATCAATGTTTTCCCTGTATACAGGGGAAGATATAGGAAAGGCTTATGAATTTTCCCGGTATACGGTGATAATCTAGAAAGAAATCAAGGTTGAGTATGGCTAACCCTGCACCAGTTCAAACCCCTGAATTTCTGAAGAAGCAGTTCAAACCTCAAGGCGAAATTCCACCCGGAACCGTTCTGGCTGATAAACCCGTATGTGTGAAGTTGCCTGTTGAAGTTGATGCTGCGGTGCGATCGCTGTCCAAGTCTTCTGACTGGTTACGACGGGTCATCTGTGAAGCCGCTCAGAAGGAACTACTGGAGCAGTCAGGTTCTGAGAGTCCTTAGGTTAGGCGATGCTACAAACAAGATAGTTAGAGGTACAAAATGACCACAGAGCGACTCGAACGGATTGAAAATGACCTTGAGACACTAAAGGATATCTTGCTGTCCACAGCTCGCTATGCGGAGTCAGCTAACCGGGGACTGGATCGAGTCGCTACCCACCTCGACCAGACAGATACCCAGGTGGCAATGCTAGCTGAGAAGGTGGATGAATTTGTCTCTGAGTCGCGGCGAACAAACGATCGCCAAGATGAGGCATTACGGCAATCATCAGAGAACTTAAGTCAGTTGAGCAGTCGTGTTGATGAATTTATATTTCAAGCGCAGCGACTGTTTAATCAACAGGCTGAGATATCACAGCAAGCACTGGGGCGTATTGATCGGCTGGAAGCGATTGTTGAGCGTTTAGACCGTAATTTTGAAGCTCAGCAGTCCCAGGCTCATGAGTTTCAACGTAGCGCTAATGCTGCATTAGAACGCATTGATCGGATTTTGGATTATTTGCTGAGGCAGCAAGGGGGTAACAGCTAGAGCAGTACATTTAAACATGTAATAGTGAATTTGTAGGACCCCCTGAGCCTGTTATGTCACTACAAGTTCAAAGACATGTTTACTAATAGTGGGGTTTTTAAAGAGGTTAGCTAAGAACTTGGTGCTATAGTGCGCTTCAATGGCTGAAACCATCTTGTCATAAACCTCATCACAAAACGCTTCTAGTTTGTTTTGATCCAGCTGCTTTGAGAAATCTGAAATAGACTCAGAGAGATTAGCATTAAACTTCTTAAAAACTGCCGCAGCTAAGATACGGTTTCCATGGACTAATACTCCCCAGACAATGCCGCTTTTCTTCGATAAGCTATGTTTCTTTTTCTCAATCCAGTCATCAATTTTTCGATGAACAACCGTTGCGTTGAAGGCTTTTGCACCACTGGTTGATGGGTTGAAGATTGTTTTATAGGGTGGTTTAGTCAAATCTGTAAAAAACCTACTCGTCCCAGTTTTAATTTGAACAGCGAGATCAGGGTCTGTTGTTGCACAAGCTAACGCTGTTGTTACTTCAATCAGCTCACATGAAGTATTTGTTGAGGTTGAGTTGGAATCCTCACTTCCGCCTCGAACAAATTGATAATCAATTCCCTCAATAGCCATTTCTTGGCGAAGTCGCTTCTGTTCAGGGTCTTGAGCAACAAAATCTCGTGGTTCAACCCGATTTTGAAGATTGTTTGTTCGGGTGACTTCATTTCCAAAGCCGGTAGGTGCAGTTTTCAGGAGAATCACACGAATTGAAACACGAACCTTTCCAAGACTTAAGTCATCCTCGACTTTAGATAATGAACTAACTGTTTGAGCACCATTTACAATTGAAGCACCCTTGAAGGCGAATATTCCGGAAGAACGTGCTGCTGCTCCTGCGGGTGCTTTGGCGGCCTCCTCAGCGACTAAAGTAATACCGTTGTTGAAGTACCAAAATTTTTCAGGAGCAGTTGCTGCGGTCTGTTTGATTTGGCTATTAACCTCAGTACCACCTAGAGATTGTCGGATATTTTCAGCCAACAACCCTTTCCCGTGTGTCTTCCACCACTCCTTCAATTGCAGGCCATCCACGATTCCAAAATAGGCAGGGTATGGAGTAGCAATATAGGACCAGTCCAGAATATTGGCATCAAGGGTTAGATTGCCTTGAAAGGGATCAGAAGCCAGTTTAGAGTAGACCTCAGATAAACCCATAACTTCACTTGATGCAATAGCATCTGGATCATCACCATTTATATCTTTCAAAAGTTTTTGAATTACTGACTGGCCATGTTTAGCGAGTGAACTCGCTCCAGTAGATACTAATACAAGATGAACATATGTTCCTGGTGTATTGATTCTTATGAAAATATCGCTTAATGGCCCCTGTAGCCTTGAATCAAAGTTTGTTTGATGTTGTTCAATAATGTCCTCAACACCTTTTGTAAAGACACCAATGTCTTTGGCCTCAGGTTCCCCTGATCCTTTGGCAATCCATTTTGACTGCACAAGTATGACTCTAGAGTCTGATGGATCGAAGTACGCTGCATCTATACCGTTATCGTCAGGGCCATCCCATACAGATGTAGCTGCCTCCTTTTCACTGCAACCAGTTTGAAGATAAATGGCAAAGGCTGCAAGGCATCGAGTGAGTATCTTAGTCTCCCGTTGTAAGTCATTTGCGCCAATGCTACTTAAATCAAGATGAGCTTCGAACATCTCAAGAAGCTTGTTCTTAATTTGCCTGACTTTCAACGATGACATCTACTGTTACTCCTAAAAGGTAATACACAAAGAAAACGATTTGGCGTTGAGAGCGACTACATCTGAGAATGGTTCGCAACTTACTTAACCTAGTCTCGCGATCGCCAACTACAATTTTTTTCGTTATCCTGCCCCACATTCTCGCTCATCATAATGAACCGCTCAGTTAGCTTTCTATCTTTGAATTCCATCCGCATCTCAACCACTATAAAGTTGTAATTGTCTGTCCAAATCAACGTTCCGAAACTTGGATCTTGATAAGTTAAGAAAGGCTGGTCCGGTGGTTTACTAATCTGCTCTTGAGTCTCCTCTGGGGATGAGCCAATAGGTACGGTAAGAATACGACTAAAAAGCTCACTATCAGCAATGGCCTGTGGCAGTTCACAAGGCTCACCCGCAGGCGCTAACGTTTTGCCATTGACAACGAACGTTCCTGGAGACTGAGTAGTTACAACTGGGCTTGGGGTCGCAGGCGATGAACTTTGAGTTGCCGGTGGCGTTTGACCACAGCTTAGCAACGCTAAGGGCAGCGCGATCGCAACTAATGGGAAATACCTCATATTTTTCGCTCTTCAGGGCATATACAAAGTATCACTGTTGGGGTTGAGGTTGGGTCTGCGGCGTTTGCGCTGTTTCAGGTTGAGGGGCTGGAGTGCTACCAACAAAACTGCTCCAGAGTACTTGCCCGGTTAAACCAACGTTATTTTGTGAGGCATGGCTCAAGAACTCCTCCTTCGATTGGTAGGGGGCACCATTCTTGATCGCCCTGATTTGGCTTTCAGTAACAACTCCAAACCGCTTTTTGATGTCGTTATTTGAGGGGTTGCTTGCTAGAAATTCGTTGACCTGCTTGAGCGTTTTGGTATCTGCCACGGTAGATGTTACTTTGGGAGCGCCAACCCGCCTGAGGTCAATCCCGCAAGAGCCAAAATTAGCCAGTCGCTCACCAGCAGTTGGATTTTTGGAGCGATCGAACACCTCGCTTTTTTCATCCAAAGCTTGATTGAGCACAGCCTTGTAGATAACGTTGAAATCTACTCTGGTTGCTGCTAACTGAAGCTGTAGGTTTTGAGGGAGCTGGGAAATGTCTCCAGTCAAAATGGCATTGGCATACTTACGAGTCAGGATAGTGTTGCCAACACCATCTTCACCGAGGGCCATCACAGCGGCTAGATCCTGTTGTAATTTTTGCTGAAGCCCTGGATCTTGTAGTAACTTGCTGCTGAACATCCCCCCGATCGCCGCTTGTACAAATGTTGCTGAGTCAAGTTTTGCGATCGCGGTTGGGTCACTCAATTTATTCTGCTCAATGAGCTGCGATAGGTCTGCGCTTCCCTTCTCTCCCAAGCAGGGGGCTAACAGCAATTTAGCGACGTCTTGTTGGCCTTGCTTCTGCCGTTCTGCTTGAGTTGTGCGAGCACGCTCATCACCCAAAGGAGTGCTGGTTAGAGGCCCCCCTAAAGCATAGGAACTGTTTTTGCCGCCCCCCAGCAACAGCTTAATGTCTACATCTGCCCGTCGTAGGCCCTTGCGGCCAGGATGTGGCTCTGAGTATTTGTCTTGAACGCTGGTGCAAACACACTCTGTGGCTTGCAGGGCACCTTGGATAAACAGCAACAGTGGTGGTCTAGACTCACCATCTGTGATTTCCTTCAAATGCTTGACGTTCTCAACTAAATAGCTGACATCTTCAACCAGACTGCAATAAGCCAAAGTGAGTGAGATATCGCGGGGGCTCAACCGTTTGAAGTTGATTCCAACCCTAATACCATCTCCATCTTGTGCTTCCCAGTCTGCCGTCTCCGAGTGCATCACCTCGTTAACTGCCAATCCTAGATCTACAGATTTACCTTTGTAAGCGCCGTTCAAAATGATGATTTGAACCGGAGAGTAATCAGGCTGCCCCCTGGTATCACGATGCTGTTCCTTCAAGGGAGAAGGCTTGTTTTGCACCCTAGGAATTGTTACTCCCGTAACAGCTTTTGCGGGAGTTGCGGTTTGAGTATTGGTTGCAGTCTGGGTAGTGGTTGATGCCGCAGTTGTTGTTGCAGGGGCAGTGGTCTGCGGTTGAGTCGGCTTGATGGGGTTGGTTGGCATACTCTGAATTTCAATACCCCAGAACTGAATGAGCTAATGCTATCAATCGAGCCAGCTTCATTATCCTTGAGGCTTTTGCTTATTTAGGCTAGGATAGGTTCAAGTTTACAAAAAATACAAGATCAAAGGGGGGGTCTCAGCCACCCCTTTTTTGTTGCGTGCAGACACAAAAAAACCCTCCGTTTAGGGGGGTTGGCGCGACAGTTTACAAAGTGAAATACAAGATCACAAAATCGAATGAACGAGTGAGACAAGTTAGAGATTTAGCTTGCACGTTCCTGTTACGAAAACAGGCAAGAGTTTGGAAGTGCCAAACATCAGTGCTTGCATGAATCTGCAACCGCAGAAAGCGATCGCAACCTCACTATTCTCCGAGATGCGCGAACATGAAGCCTGCTGCCAAAAACAGCAGACAGAATGGAGCCGCCACCCACTGAACGAGCGGCATAAAAACCACTACTGCAAAAGCACCTGATGCAGTTACTACGCAGAGCCGAGATGCCTTGAAAGCGTCTGGATGCACGAGTAAAACTTGCTTCGGAGTTGGAACGTACTTACGAGACATTCTGACTCTCTTGCGAGACGCAGAACGACTGACTTGCACGCCAGCAGCAGTAGTTGTCTTGGTTGGTTTTGTCTCAGCCTTAACCATTGTTGAATCCTCAGCCTAGTGTTTCTTGACGCTCGAAATCGGGGCATGAATCACATCCATAAGGATTCATTCCACAAATCAGCAAATTGCCATTAGCCAAATCACCGCACAAGTGTTTGCAGCCTTTGCAACTCTCGATAGAATACAAATCTCGATTAGGTAGCTCTTTCACTGTGCTCTTGAGCTGATAAAAAGCTTTCGCGTTTGATGACAACTCGTACAACGCCAGCATTGATGTATAGCAGCTCGAACGATGAGTCAAACCCACAAGCTCACGAGTTCTCTGTACCCCAAACCATGCCCTAACAGCAGCTAAGTCTTCTTCGTCAACTCTTGCAACATCTAATTTGGAATCCCAAGTTTTCCTAACTAAATAGGTTCCGGGAATGTCCCATTTCAGATCCACCAAAGTAAACTCATACGACCTGTTACGCAGATAGAGAAACCATTTACGGATTTCATCAAATTCTGTTGCAGTGATTAACCGTTGGTCAACCAGCAATGCTAGGGCCTTTTCCCTGTTCTCTTGCGAGAGGTCGGATTCAGGCGGAAAAACTACATCACCTATTGGATTGATTGGCTCAATTGGCTTTAATAAGCCGAGAACTGCTTTTAATGCAATGTCAGCGAGCGCGATATTGCCGTCTCTGCGAGCCTCCTTTAGCTCTTGAACATAGGGTTTGAGACAACTTTCATCTACAGATTCATACGCTGGGAGCGCTTTAACTACTTCACCCACACAGAGGGCTTCAACTTTCCGCCTTTCTGCGAATAGCTCACAGAGGTTCCATGCAAGCCCGGAGAACGCACAAACGAGTGCGTAAATAGCGCCACTTTGCCAGAAGCTTGCAAATTGATGCAAGCCAAAGACAGTAAACACACCAGAGAAGAACGATGCCACGACGCAAGCAAGACCGATCGCTAGTGCATAGCCAACGAGTCTTTCTACAATCGCAACCCGCACAGTTCTCTTAGCAAGCTGAACACCAAGCCATCTAGCAGCTTGGAACAACGCATACGGAGCAATCGCGATCGCACCTAACATCACTGCTTTGAACAGGAAGGGTAAGAGCGCCGCCACGAATGCGTGAATTGCAACAACCAGTCCTGCTGCAATTGTTGGAACAACTACAACAGCCGCAACACCAGTAGTAACAGCTAAGAAGTTTTCACTACAGAACTGCACAACTTGCTTGCTACGGGCAAGGACTGTTTTAGACGTTTCAGAAGCCCATTGCTGAGCTCTCTGTAGGCTAGGAAGCCGTTCAGACAGATGACCAACGAACTGTTGAACACGAGCGAGGCGAGATTGGAAGAAGGTAATTTTCATTGTTGTTACTCCTTCGCCGCGCCTTCCCCCCTTGATCGGGAGTCTCAAGCTACTCGCAAAACGAGTCACTACTCGGCATTTCAGTCGGCAAAATAGCCATTGATAGCTTTTGGTAACGTGTTTTGTTTTGGCCCAAGCTTTGATGAGAGCAAGAGGTTTATTCATCTTCGCCAACCTCAAGACCGTACTCTCGTAAAACTGTTAGCAGCTTTGACCATGCTGCATCATATCGGGCACGCTTTTGGGGTCTGCCATTGGTGCTGATGTGTGGTACACCCCAAATGTGCCAAATGATATTTCTTAAGCTCAACTGCTCCCGATGCAGCTGAATCACGCGATCGCTTAACCAATCGTCTATGTACTGAGCCATTGGATCAGCGAAACCAGGCCAGTCATCGTCACGAGTTGCAATCCAGCGATACTCTACTAGCGCAATCTTGTAAGCTTGGTTTTCCCCTGGCTTTGCTCCCCAGACTGACTCAATAATCTGCGTTTGGGTTGCACCTTGAGATAGCATCTCATTGATGGTTTTGCGCCGACGCTGTGAGTCCGTTTCGCGTTTCAATTCAGATTTCGTTTCGCGTTGCTGAGGGCGATCGCCACCATTACCCCCCGAATTAAGACCACCGCTCCCTGAATTGAAACTTGAATTGAAATCTGAAATTGGGCGATCGCTAACAGGTAAATTCCTTATCTGGTCTAGGGTTTCAGCAAATGGATCGCGATTTCGGGGTTCTGAAAACTCTGAAATATGATCTTCAATTGCCGAAAGGAACTCCTCACTCAGACCTTCAATATTTCGCGCATCGTTTCGCTTCATTTCGGGATCTACCACTGTTGTAGGTTGGCTTCTCTCAAGCTGCTCGCGCTGTTTTAGCCATTGCTGCCCAGCTCTCGCACCACGCTCACGAATGTAGGTGAGGTCGGGCGTCACCGCAGGTTTTCTCTCTACCATCACTGGGTATTCTTGCTCTGATAGGAACGCGAGTAGTGGATTTTTCTCAGGTTCACTGCCACCTAGTGTCCCGGCATACTCGGTTGCAACTTCACCTAAGCGAACATACTTCAAGCACTTACGCAGACTGCCTTCTCCTTCGATTTTGAGGGCTTTGACCTCGTCGCCTTGCAGCAATAGGATCAGTCTGAGGCCAACTTTGCGAGCCTCACGGAGCAGGAGCTTCAGATAGTTAACAGCCTCTGTGAATACGCTCGCGGTCGCCAAGTACTCGTCCAACACAATGTTGTATGTGGGGCGCTTAATCCCTTTCAGTTTGAGCTGATAGCGCTCATCCATCTCCGCAAAGATAGTCTTAATCACGGTCGCGACTGACACTTTGTACGTGCCGTCTTCGCCCCTAGGCAGTCGCCCGCTGACCAGGTCATCAAAGGCGATCGCTTCGTCTTTATCTGAGCCGTAGTTTCGCCCACCAGAGAATACGGGGAGCCCGTGAAAGTCGCCTTCTAGGGGGTCATAGTGAGGCGCAACGACAATTGTGGTGCCGTCTAACCAGCTCGCCATCCATTCGGCGGTCAGCGATTTGCCCCCGCCAGTCTCGGCGACGACTGCAATGTGAGGATACTTATGAGGTTTGGTGTTGAACAGCTTCCAGTCAAACAGTTCTGGGGCTTCCTGAATTTGCATTGGTTGAGCGATCGCGGCAATCTTCTTCGCCCAATCAATCTCTTTGGCCTTCCAAGCCAAGCCAGAGACCATCTTTAGCTCCCGTTCTTGCTCGGTTGCCTGAGCTGCGATCGCGTGCTGAGCACCTGCTGCCATCAGTGCAAATGTGCCCAGCAAAACCTTAGTGCTAGGGGGCTTGCAAACAATGAAGGCGAGAGCGAGTACCAGCGAACCATAACCGAGCAATCGCGATACAAACAGGCTAGTGCTTGCACTCTTGAATAGTCGAATGTAATCCGCTGGTAGAAATCCGCTCATGATGTTTTACAAGAACAAACTCATTAATGCACTCGCAGAACTAGCGATCGCGATACCCCAGTGCAGGCCAATTTCAGCAAGTCTGCTCTGCTTAAGCTTCTTGAACTTCACGAGATACCAAGTCAGTACTGCTAGGCCAAATAGAGGGATCGCAAGAAGTACTGAAACGTAGAGCTTGTAAGGCTCCCAGATAGGCTTAAAGGCTTCTAGAACGAGAAATGTCATCCCAGGCCACACGAGCCATACGGCAACATATCTGCAAAAATCTCTAGGGATTTGGGGGAATGCTGCAATCTTGTAGCTGGGTTGCTCTAAGAACGGGAGCTGCTTTTTGAGAAAGTCAGGCGTTTGATCAATGACTTGAATGATCGGAGTCTGACTCTGATCCGAGTTGAATTGTGATTGTCCTTGATTTGCCATTACTCTTGCCTTTACTCTGCTTAGATTTGGGCTTCTTGCTGTCGTCAGAGCTGAAAAAGTTCAACCAGACTGGAGAAAAGGCGATCGCTATCAGAAGCAGAATAAAGACCCCGGTAGGATCGCCCAATATCTGATCTCTAGGGGAACTGAGCATTCCCTGAACCTCTTTCGCATCTTGAACAAGTCGCCCATCAACTGATTCAGCAATAGACTCTGCTGTAACGTTCATGAGGATTCCAGGTGAAACGAATTATTCCGGGTGAAATCCGCTGACCCAGGTAGCGAACAAGCGAATACTGACAATGGACCCAGGCTGAGCAATTTGATGTCTCTCCAGCAGAAAGTAGCTCTCTTCAACATGAATGCTGGGGCATTCTTCAATCAGCTTCTCTGCTTTGTCAGCAAGCGCTCTCAACTGAGCAGGTGTGAATGAGAGGTGAATTGTGGATTGAAGAGATGCCTTTGCCGCACAGCGATCGGACTTAGGAGGAACGGTTTCAGGTTGATGATCGCTCATGCTGCATCTCCAGCGGTTGACTGAACCGAATTGCAGCGCCGCCCAGAACCGCGATACTTATTGACACAATTACCGCTATTGCTAGAGTTCGCATAAAATCGCCCCAAGGCAGAAGACTGAAACTGCAAGCCACGCTCAAAACCTTTCTGCTCGGTTCGTTCTAGTTCGAGCTGCTTTTGCTGCTCTTGAATAATTCCAAAGAGCTTGTCTGCAATGAATCCACCAACCGAGAGGGCGATCGCTCCCATTAGAAATAGTGGAATCCAGCCAGCGCTACTACCTTCACTCTGTTGTCGAGAGCGGGGCTGAATATCTACAGCATCAGAGCTAGCTTGCACAACCTGACCTTGAGGAGCACTGACAGCGATCGCGCCATCTTGAGGCAATGGGGTCGCTTTGAGGACTTGACCGTTACCGTCAACCTGAATGATCCAACTTTTTGAACTGTCCATAGTAGATTGGTATTGTCGTTTTTGCACTTTTTCACTGAGTTGAGCGAGTTGCAATCGCTCAACTCTTACTTACACAAGAACTTGAAACACTAAGAGCGGCAGGGATTGAAAGACTCAATCACTCTTAACTCCATCGCTGGTAGACATCGCCTTCTACACTTGATTCGTTGCCCAGTGTGTGAGGCAAGGCGTGCTGAGGCAGATCAGGTAAGAACTTAAAATCGCTTGCAGTCAGCTTCTTATCAGCTTGATTAACCACGGTCACGACCTGCTGATTAAACCCTGTGATCACTTGAGCTAGAACTTGAGAGCCAGCCACCAGCGTTTCAAGCTGAGCATTCAGCATCAATGACAGTTGACGTCTACCTAAGTTCTGACCCAGCTCAATGAAGGTCTGATCAGATGCAGCGATCGCCCCGGCTAAGTTCTGCTGAACAGTGGTAATCGCGGCTGCATTGTCTTGCGAGTGGTCAGGTACAGCGAAGCTAGACTGAGCAGCCTGAGCTTGCGGTTGCTGAGGCTGTTGAGCGGCTTGACCTTGCGGCTCGCCAAGTTGGGCGCGAATTGCTCTGCGAACACTCTGAGCCTGATCAGTTGTAAACGGCTTCTGCAATCCCAGAGTGCCTGCCACTGATTCGATTCGGGCATTCGTAACATCATCTTGCTTGTAGCCCTCGCGTAACAAGGACATTCGAATGTCTAGAACTTCAAACACCTGAGGGGCAGTTGGATCAGAGTCAGGTTTGACTTGCGCTTGTTGGGCTTGCGTCTGGTCAACAGGCTTCTCTGCTTTAACTTCAGTAGTTTTCTTGTCTGCAACCTTAGTTTCGGTTGCTTTAGTTTCAGCCGCCTTAGAGGAGGATTTCTGAGGGGTCGCTACCACGTTGTTTCTCCATGTATAAAACTTCAACAAATTTTTTGCCGCCGTTCCAATGAAACAGGCAAGCTTCTTCGAGCTTCCTAAGATCTTTGTGAGTGTAGAAACTACCACCACTTTCAGTAACAGGTTTGATTTCCTGTGCGTCTCGCCACCTCCAAAAAGTTGTTGTCGAAATAGGTTTGCCAGGAGCAAGGGCTTCGAGTTTCTGAATTAGCCAGTCGGGCACAGAAAACTCATTTTTAAGGATCTTGCGAAGGTCAGGGGGGATAATTAAGCCTCCGCGAAGTCGCTGTAAGCGCTTTAGAACATAGGCTTCAGTAAGTAACTCGTGACTCATTTCAGGGTTCCGCGTGAATTCCATGTGAAATTTTTTGTTTCGCGTGGAATTACCTAATAGAGCCATATTAGGCCGAGTACCTTGCCTAGTCAATAGGTCAAGTACTCGGCCTAATAAATCAAACTGAAATATAGGCTAGGTACTAGACTTGGTAAAGTGTTGGCATGGGGAGAAAGAGCAGGGGAAAATCACAAGCGGGGCAGCCTGAAACCAATTGGCCTGAGACGAAAACGGCTCAGGTCAAAACTATGGTGACGCCTACTGCCAAAGGACTAATTCCTGAGGCTTTGAAGCGCATTGGCCTCAACCTTTCTGAATTTCTTGAGCATTGGTCTCGCGGATTACTTATAGTTCAGTGGCGTGATTTTTCCATTGCTGAACTAGTCCAAGGATGGAATTTGGAAGAACTAGCGCGAGAATCCTGCCTAACGTTGGAGGAATTAGAGGCGATCGCTAAAGGTGCTAAGCCAAGTGATACTGCTCTAATTAGATTGGGAGGATTGCTAACCAAACCAGTGCCCAATCAAGATCCCCTATCTACTGAAGACCTAAGGCAAATTCGGACCAAAACTTTTCCTCCCGCTCAACCCAAAGTAGGTAACGGAAATGGAAACTAGTCTTAGCCCTGACTATCTATTGAGGCATTGCCGTTCTATTCCCAGCGAGAAGGAATTAGTTCTGCATGCCGCTAATGAATTTATTGGGTTAATGCTGACCTGTTATCCCAGCGTTGTAGCTAAGTTGGCTAAGAAGGAGCGTTGTCAGCAAGCTGTGATTCGTTGGACTGGTTGCAAACGCGATTTTGAAGTCCCAGCTGCTTTTGCTGATGAAGCAGGAGTGCCTGACATTCAGGAAATACGCGATTTCAACCAAAGATATTTGCCTACCCCACGTAGTCGAAATCAGCAGATACTGCTGGAAGCAACCTTAAATGACAAACCTACCGGAATCGTCACGATTCGTTCTGGGAAAGTTATTTTTATGAACGACTTGATGCCTGCGTTTGTTGGACTGCCTCCAGACGAGATCATTGTCCCTGACATCTATGACCTATTTAGGGAGAAGGAAGAATACACGCCCGATGATCCGGACGAGTTTAATCAACGGCTTAAAGAAAATCGAGTTCTTGTCGGCAGTTTGACTGCGTTTCGGACCAATGGTGATTTTGGGGCTTTCGTTGGTACCTATCGCCACGATGTCTGGACGGATGTGCCGCTGCGAGGCGATCGCACTACAGAAGTGGAAGTTCGTATCAGTGAGTACGATCGGTTTGAACTGATTAAGAGGTTTGCTTAGGCTCCTCTTCACCTTCATCGAAATCAGAAGCATTGGGGCCAGGTGCCCACTCAGGGGTGTAAACCGGAGTTGCTGCTGCCACTCTTCCTGCAATAGCAGTCCCTCCACCTAGCACGCCTGTGATGCCCACAACAATATTGGCAATTTCTGTTCCGCTTAGGCCTCTGCCTTCGTCCGCTGCTTTCCCTAGAGGCGGTGCCACAATGGCGATCGCAGGCAGCAAAGCGACCATTGCGCCCCAGAACGTGCGGCTTTGAAAAATAGACTTAGCTTTTGCTGGGGGCATAATTTTCCTGATGCTGTTTATTTTATTAGAATATTATTATTCTGAAATCACCTGCACCAGTGTAGACGAGCAAACCTTAGGACGCGAACGGTGAAAGGGTAAAGTCGAGTGCGGGGCTGGTTCTAGGGCGTATCTCTATCAGCAGACCCTTTTCCTGTTGGCTTTTCATGAACCCGCGTTCTCAAAACTTTCTCACCAGCTTTGTCAATTGGTTTCAGCAAACAGTCCTAGGGAAAAAGCCTAAAGCTACTGCTCTCAAAGAAGTATTCGAGCAAACCCTTACAGAATCTGACTTTTTTGAGCATCAGAAATATTTGGGGATGCTGAACAAACTGCAACTCGTTCGTAGTGCAGATCCGTGGGCGATCGCTATGTGGAAAGCGACTCCACTCACTACCGACCACGCTTTTTTCTATTATTTAGTTTGCTTTGAAATCCCCTATACAGGAAAATCTACGACCTCCATCATTCTCTCAACTGGAGTTCGCAGGTTTAACTTGAAGCGAGGACAGGGCAAGAGTTGGGGTAAGCACCAAATTCAGGTAATGAAGGCTGAGCGTCAGTCGGATCAATGGGAAATTCTCTATTCGCGTAACAGTTCCTTCTTAAATGCAAAATTATCGAGTCAACCATCACTGAATGCGGCGATTGCCATGCGAATACTGGCGCGTCGGCTTCTCACCGTCTCCTTGAGGAAACTTGATTGGGATGGCTGGGACCATCAGGTGAACGTGGCGATCGCAGGCTGGGGGGAGCTAGAGCCTAGGAGTCCTTCAGATAATAAAGACTACTGGAAGCTAGACAAGAAATAAAATGGCCAAGAATTTCTACGGCGATCGCTTGGGCTGCTCAGGCTGTTGGGTTGGAGTATTGCCACCTTGAAAGTAGAAATCTTTGGCTAAGGGAATCAAAATTGGAGCGATGACGGCTGTCAGACCAAACAAGCCGGTGGCGATCGCTACTGCTACTTGGCTAAAAGCTTGGATGCGAGCCAGCCTAACCGCCGTATCGTTGCTTGCGGTCTCCTGTGTTTTCTTGATAACTGCAAGCTCGTCCCTCAGGGCTTTAACAGTTTGCTCCCAATCCTGACGCGACTTCTCAATTGCTTTAACATTTTCCCCGACCTGATATTCCAGCTTGGCGATTTGGCCTTGTAATTGAGCTTGACCAACCTTAATGGTCGTTCCACCTCTGGCCTCTAATACTTTTTCAATTTTTTCTAGAACTGACCCGAAATCGGCTGTTTTCTCATAGACCTCGACTTCTTGTTTCCTGGCCTCACGTTTAATAGCCGGGGCAGCAATGGAGCTAATTAGCTGTACCTCTCCATAACGCTTCAGATAAGCGATCGCCTCACCCAATGCCTCCTTGCCCAAGTCTGCCAGTCCTGGGTCTAGCCAAATTTGGTCAATTTCTGGATGAAGTTGCAGGTAAAGCATTGCTTCCTTGAAGCTTCGCTTCCACTCCACCGTTGCCTGATCACCATGCCGCTCTTTAACCTGCTCACAAAAGATGCGGGCGTCTGAAGAGGTATCCTCAATCAGCAAGAGATGTAACTGATCGGTATCATACATGGGGTAACCTCATGGCTTCCCAAGACTGCTGTAGCTTATCCAGGTTGTCAGCAAACTCCTCGTAGGAAGCAACCTTGAGGACATACCCAGCGCATTGCCGCTCCCAAGCCGCATTGATATCGCTAGGATTGTTGCTGGTTGTAATGATGACCACTGGGATTTTGAGAAAACGAGCATTCGCTTTGAGAATTTTCAATAACTCCAGTCCACCAATGCGAGGCATCTTCAAGTCACTCAGAATCACGTGAGGCAGAGTAGGTGCTTGCTGCAAGTAGGCGATCGCCTCCACTCCGTTGAAACAAACCGTAATTTCCCCTTGAATACTCCGCCTAGCCCAACTCTCTTCGAGTGCGGCGCGAGCAATCATAGCGGCGCTCGTGTCGTCATCAATTAATAGCAAACGCATTACTGCCACGACTCACCTTCTAATTGAGAATCGGAATGTGGAACCGCACCCTGCCCCTTCAGACTCAACCCAAGCCGTACCACCATGTCTCATGGCAATTTTTTTTACGGTGGCAAGACCAATTCCTGTACCTTCGTATTCGCTTTGAGAGTGTAGGCGTTTGAACATCGTAAATAACTGTCCTTGGTCCTCTGGAGCGATACCAATACCGTTATCTCGCACACTAAAAATCCACTCTTGCGGCGTTGCTTCAGCAGTAATAGAAATGATAAGTGGATGCTCTTTAGATCGATATTTCAGGGCATTGGCAATCAAATTTTCAAATACCTGAATCAACTGAAACGGGTCTGCCCAGACATTGGGTATCCTGTCCCAACGGATTGAAGCTTGAGTTTTGATGATTTCGGGATTTAGGTGCGCTACGACTTCTGTTAAAAGTTGATTGACATTGACAAGTTTTGGTTGCTCTTGCAGTCGGCCTACACGCGAGTAAATCAAAATGTCGTCAACTAAGCGCATTGCATACTCGCAATCCTTGATGATCTGCTCTAGCAAGCTGTGCTCTTCATTGGTGATTTTGCTACTGATTTTGCGCTTCAAAATGGCAATTAACCCACTAATTCCCCTAAGAGGAGTCTTCAGGTCGTGGGAAGCTGCGTAGGTAAAGCCTTCTAATTCTTGGTTGGCTGATTCGAGTTGTTCGTTAGCCTGCCTCAAATTCGACTCAGCTTGACTGACCTGACGCACTTTTTGGCGTACCAGGCGGAGCTGGTAAAAGACGAGCAAAGGAGCTGCAACTAACCCAGCGATCGCTCCAACAATAGTTATCTTTGCAACTTGTTGAGCTTCGCGAGACCGAGCATTCAGTAACTTCGTTTCCCGATATTGCAGCTGTGCGACCATATCCCGAATTTGGTCTTGCACTTGTTTGCCTTGGTTAGACAAGATTTGTTCTTGAGCAGCTATAAAGCCCTGTTCTTGCCTCAGTTGAACGGCTTGTTTGGCTAGGCTTATCCTTCGGTTAATCAAAGGTTCTAGTTGTTGCAGCCATAACTGCTGTTGAGGATCATCCACTGCCTGACGTAGTCTATTTTGTGACTCATCAATCGTGGCGATCGCTCGGTAGTAGGGCTCTAAATATTCCTCCCTACCAGTCAAGATGAAGCCGTGCTGTCCTGTTTCTACATCAATGGTCAGCAACAGCACTCGTTCTAGTTGCCTACTAATTTCAGCAGCCCTACTCTCGCTTTTGGATGCCTGCAACCACAGCAGTGAAAAGAAAACGAGACTGCTACTAAGTAATAGAAATATAACCAGTGCCAGGGCAAACCCAGCGTTGATCCTGTTGTTGAGTGCCCTTGGCCTCATTGCCTGCCTCACTGGAGGGGTACTACCATCCGCCTAAATTATCTAATCATGTTAATATTTTGGCATTAACAGTTTTATAACTAATCTCTAACTTAATCGCTAACCCGAAAGAGGAGGCCGCTGAGTCGCGGTCTCCTCTTTTTGCATTTTTGGGGGACCCCTATGACGACTATGCAGAAGCAAGTGGCACTGAGATTTCAGCGAGAGCCACTGCAAGTTTCTTATCCTCCTGGCTTCACAGGTGTCAAAAGCACCCATCCAGAAGAGGAGGAATTTTTTCTCAGTACTGAACCTCGCTTCTTGACCCTAGATGAGATTCAGCTGGTTCAGAAGTTTATTGAGCGTTTGGGTTACCGACAGGAGCTAGTTTTTACTGGCGCTATTCTGATTGATCCAAATGACCCGCTTCTGGAGGCTTCTCATGAGCAGATCAACCAGATTGAAGCGGAAGCCAACCTCGCCAATACAGAAATGGCTCCTGGTGGTGGGCAGCGAAGCATTCGGGAGCGTGTTTACATCCTGCGGGAGCGCGGTTTTTTAGGCAGCGGCAACAAAGTTTTGAGTCCAGCAGCAGAATAAGAGGTTAAGCGATGGCACTACAGGAAGCAACCTATGTCTTTGGTCCTCCCTTAGGGGCGGCTGGGACAGATGTAATTGAACGATCGGGTGGTAACGCCTTAGAAGATCCGCGCTATGGCAGCTGCGCCTATTGGGGGGTTCTAAAGCGTGGTCCAATGGGTGTAGCAATTCCCATTAACTCTCGACGAGAGTATGACGAGATTTTTGGTGACCCCCGAGATTCTCGCTGGCATCTGTTTGCCAATGGGGCTCATTTGTTGCCTGATGCAATTGATGGTTTCTTTGCTACTGGGAGGGGGTCAGGTCAGCTCTGGATTACCCGTCTAGATTTGGATCGAAAAGCTCGCAGGGCTTCATTGACGTTAAAGAATCGGATTGGGGCGGATGCACTGCGTGTTATGGCGGCTAATGAAGGCCGCTGGGGAGGAGCTGCAAACCAAATTGCTCAAACTCCACTAGTTACGGCAACTAGTCGTACCTTTACGCTAGTTGCACCAGACACCCAAGCCAATGAGTTCATTGATGCTGAGGCAGAGTTTACAGGGTCTCCTGGTAAGCGTTATCGAATTGTCGCTAACACAGAGGCTAATCCTGTTTCTGGGGAGGCTGTGTTTACAGTCGCCGCTCAATATGACTTGATTATCGATGGAGTAAGCGGTCCTGTTGCTCTCACTGGAACGGCTACCTACACGCGGTATCGCGCTCTAGCTGGAACGATCGCGTTCCCTCTATCTCGTAATGTCACTGGCACTGTGGCTATTAACGGCAGGGTCATCACAGGCACAGGTACCCTATTTACGACTGAGCTCAAGGTGGGAGGCAATGTCTCCTACAGCGGTGAAACCCGTGCGATCGAGAGCATTACTAGCGACACAACGTTGACAGTTGCTCAAGCCTTTTCCAATGGTGGTACTGGCTTGACGCTCCAAACTGACAACCTAACTGTCACTGGCACCCTTACTACATTCACAACTGAACTAGCAGTTGGTGACACCCTGTATGTCGATATCAATGGTCAAAGACAGGGGCGGACGGTAGCAGCTATCGTTTCTAATACTGACTTGACTTTGGCATCAGGATTTACTGCTGATGTGACGGCAGGCACGGCGGCTGAAGCCGATAACCTAGTTGTGACTGGAACAGGGACTCAGTTTGCGACTCAGGTGTCAGCAGGTCAGTACTTAATTGATCCAAATCGCCAAGGCTCAACCGTCAAAGTTACCAGTGTTATAAGTGCCACTGAGCTGAGAGTCGAACGACCATTTTCAATGGATTTCACAGCGGCTCAGCTAACCAAGCAAAATCAGCTGGCAATGGTGAATTTGTCGGCACCTAGAAATGAGGGCTTGGCAGTAGAAATCAGCCAAGGCACTCGATACCCTGACACCCACTTTGGAATGACAGTTCGGTTCAACGGTTCGGTTGTACTACAGATTTCTGATGCCTCACTAGATCCTAGTGATCCGTTTTTTGTCGAGCCCTTGGTGAACGATAGTAACGTAGCCTTTCGAGCTGGAAGTGTTAACTATCAAAAATGGATTACGGTCGAATCCCTTTGGAACTCTGCTTACACCACTAATGCTCAGGCAGATGTTCGGCCTTGTAATGGCTCAGGAACTGCTTTAGCTCTAACAAACGATCGCATCTATACCATTGCCGAGCTCGAGCCGAGTTTAGTAATTGGGAATCTGCTCTACCCGAATCCTTACACTCAGGCTCGTAACTATTTCCGGGTTAAGGGAGCTGTTGCTCCCATGGATCTGCAAGGCAGCATTAGTTCTAGTGGAGTAACGGTCACAGGTACTAGCACCAACTTCTTGGCAGTACTGAAGCCAGGTGACTATATCTATGACCCGGTTAGCAAGACCGCTCGGAAAGTCCGCACGATCGCGAGTAATACTTCGCTGACCCTTGAAACTGCCTTCCCCTCTAATCTGGCAGCTTTAACCGAGACTAAGAAGCTAGGTTATGTGCAGGTGGACCAAGGGTATGACCTGACACTAGTCGCAGATGAAGGCGATCGCTTCCTATTGGTCTATCCGCAGCAACTCACGCGGGGTTACGACGGGAACACGGCACATCTGATCCCGTATCACCTCACTAAGTTTGCCGACATCGATCGCAACCATTTGGAGAATGCCACCTTTGGCCGTAACCAAGGGCTAATTCGGATGGCCTGTCCAGGTATCTCTGATGTTGCGGTACAAAAAGCTTTTGCTGCTTATGCGGCTGCTAAAGCCTATGAATTTCGGGCGGAGATTCCTTCGCAGTATAATTCGGCGGCGGCAGCAGAAGCTTTCCTTAATCAGGATTTGGGACGGAACAACTTCATCACCGCAGCATTCCCAAGCTACGGATTCGTCTCTAATCCTTTGGGCGCAGGCGATCGCATGATTTCCATTTCAGGCGATGTGATGGGGGGTGAAAGTGCCTTTGCGACAGCGGCGCGCGGCTACCACAGACCCTTTGCTGGGGTAGATGCTATATTATCCCGAATTATCAAGCTCCCCTTCGAGGCTCTACCCGCTGATGAGGCGATCATTAACGTGGCTGGCCTCCATACCATTAAGTCCTACCAAGGGAATGTGATAGTCTTTGGGGCTCGCTCTCCAGCCATTAGTCCCACCTACGATTTCACCCATATTAGACGCATCCAATCCAATTACGTGCGGATCTTTCTTGAAGCTAGGACTCTTTTAGAAACCCTCTTCAAACCAAATCAACCTTACTTGGCTGAGCAGATTGTGATGGTACTCAACAATTTTGCTAGGCAGGAATATCGCAAGGGGGTATTTACTCGCTACCTCAGCTTCTCCCAGGCGGTGCAAATTCAAGGTGGTTCTCCTTCAGGCAACGTCATCACTGATGCAGGCTCTCAAGACGCGGTGGTCGATATCGTCAATGGTCGGTTGAGGATTTTCTTCCGATATGTTCCAACAGGAATTTTGGAGCGTCTCAGCATTGACTGTGGCCCAGATATTTTGGTGGCGCAGTATGGCAACACCCTGAACCAAGCTGCTGTTTAGGAAATATTTCCCCAAAGCTAAGGAGCGATTCACCGTGAGAAAGGCAGTTTTAGAGGGAAATATTTTCCCGAAAGCAAAACAGAGATTTTTGGTTGATGGGTTCCCAGATGCGGAAATTCTCGACATCACAAGGGATACGATCGAAATGGCCCTGGGAGTTATCGAGCTTCCTGATCAGACGCGAGTTCCTGGCGGACGGCGGCGATCGGGCGAGTTCACCAAGACATTTCACTTTGCGGATGACGAGACGCGAGCCGTATATTTGCGTTGGTTCAGCATGTCACAGGATCGGGGCGATCGCGGAGTTGACCCAACGTACAAACGTAACGCCACCATCATTTTTCTCAGATTATTTCAAGGCTCTCCTGGGACTTATAACAGTGGCTCTGATGCGCCACCCCTTAGAGCTCGACTCTTTGGTTGCTGGATTTCGAGGATGACAATCCCCGATTTTGACATGAACGCAGATGAAGGAGACGGCACGTGTATTGCAGAAATTACGATGCAGTTCGATGATGTCGATATTGAGGAGCAGAGCGCTCTTCCCGCTCTGAACGCTAGATAGATTTTCGGTCGTAGCCTCTCCTAGGACAGCCCCCTTCTCGGGGGTTTTTTAATGCCAATTTGAGCAATTTGTGGCGATCGCACCAAAAAATTGTTTATTTAATAGCGTTAATTCCATAACGTTACGGTAGAATTTGACTCATTGTTGGCTCTATTAGGAGAGTGGTTCGTTGAGCCAAATTATTGCAGTTTTTAACCAAGCGGGTGGAGTCGGAAAGTCTACCCTGACGATGAATTTAGGCTATCAACTAGCTCAGCGCAAGAAGCAAAAAGTTCTATTGATTGACATGGACCCGCAAGGCTCATTGACCTTGTTTATGGGTTTGGAACCATCAGAGCTAAAAGCAACGATCTATGAGTCGATCATGGAGGATCGACCTCTCGAACCTCATACGTTGCATGGCATGGATTTAGTGCCTGCCAACATCAACCTTAGCGGGGCTGAGCTGGAACTGGTGATGGCGGATGCCCGTGACTATCGCTTGCAAGAAGCTCTCAAGCCTTTGCGCGATCGCTATGACTACATCTTGATTGACTGCCCTCCCAGCTTAGGGCTGCTGAGCTATATAAGCTTAGTTGCTGCCACTCACATTCTCGTTCCCATTCAAACTCAATACAAAGCGTTTTGTGGAACTGAGTTGCTGTTTAAAACAATTGCTCGCGTAAAGAAGCGGACAAACCCTCAACTTCAAGTTGCTGGGTTTGTGCCGACGATGTATGCTTCCCAGAACTCACAAGACAAGCGAGCACTGCAAGCCATTACAGAGCAGATGGCACCTGTTGCTAAAGTTTTTGACCCAATTGTACGAGCCACAGCTTTAGCAGATGCCGCAGAGGACCACTTACCTCTAGCGCTTTACAATGCCAAGCATCCGGCTTTGGAGATTTTGAATCAGATCGCTAAGCATTTGGAGAAATTGAAGTGAAGACTAGGAGCGAGAAACCTTACCGCCAGGTGATGGGGGTAGATGCTCTGTTTGGCACCGATGAGCCAGAAGTTGCCAAACAAACAATTTCAGTGTCAGCAATTCATCTACCTGCTCATCAACCCCGACGCTACTTCGACCCGCAAAGGATGGAGCGGTTAGTTGATTCTGTTAAAGAGTATGGAATTTTAGAAAACTTGTTGGTTCGCCCACTGTCATCAGGGCAGTATGAGTTAGTTGCTGGGGAACGACGTTACCGTGCAGCAAAAGAGGCGGGACTGGATGAAGTGCCCGTCACAATCCGAGAACTAACGGATGACCAAGCACTAGAGATTGCACTGATTGAGAACCTTCAGCGGGAAGATCTCAATCCCGTTGAAGAGACAGAAGGTGTCTTGCAGCTTTTGGCTAATCGATTAGGCGGAACAACTAACGAGGCGATCGCCATCCTCAACCGCAAAGCCTATTTAGATCGCACTGAAGGGGAGCTTGATGAAGTTACGGAAAACGTTTTCCGTAATCAATGGGAAGTTGTAGAAGGGGTGTTTGCCGCTGTTGGCAAATTTACGCCCGAAAGCTTCAGAGTCAGCCGCTTGCCACTACTCAAACTTCCAAGTGATGTTCTGGAGACACTACGACAAGGCCAGCTTGAGTACACCAAGGCACGAGCGATCGCGGGCGTCAAAGATGATGAGCAGAGGCAGGAAATACTTGAAGAGGCGATCGCGCAAGAACTGTCTCTGAGTCAGATTAAAGAGCGAATCAAATCACTCAAGCCTTTGCCAGAGGAATCCCTTAAATCTCGATTTGACTCCACCTACAAGCAAGTCAAGAAATCGGGGCTCTGGGACGATCCTAGGAGACGCAAGCAGTTGGAAAAGTTACTTGCTCAAATGGAGTCCTTACTGGCTGAATAAAAATTTGAGATGCTGTAAGATGGCAGCGTGGCTGAGTTATTTTGATAAGAGCGATCGGACTGAGGATAAGACCTGCGCGATCGTTTGAGATGCTTAGACCTTCTAAACAGTTCTGGATATTCAACTATTAGGAGGGATGCGCGATCGCGCCATCTGCTGCTCCAATCAAGCATGACTTCAAGCGTAAGTTCAGGCAAGGACTTACCTATGAGCAGGTTCTGGACTGTGTCTTTGAGCCTTATTTTGTTATTCGCAGAGTGGATCGGCAAGCTCAACGCCAAGGCATTGACCGAATTTTCAATGCCCGCTCACAACCTGAATTGGTTTGGACGGTTGAGTATAAAGCTGATTTAAAAGCAGAAAAGACGAAGCGAGCCTTTATCGAGACAGTCAGTGTTGATGCGAGACAGTGTTGGGGATGGGCTTACACCTCCAAAGCTGACACCCTGATTTACTATCTACCTCAGAAACAATGGGCCTTTATCATTCCTTTCGACGTATTGAGAGAACGGCTCCCTCAGTGGGAAAAGTCTTGTCAAACTGGTTCTGCTCAGAACGATGGATACAAAACTCATGGGTTGCTAGTTCCCTTGGAAGAGTTGAGTAGCTGTGCAGACAAGATTGCCTGCTGCAAGAAGAGCAGAGAGCTATAGATAGGTAATTGCCAATGACAAATTCCCTTCCCTTATTGATAGATGTTGAACCAAATATTATTTTCACTAATGCTTGGTTTGGAACTGATACTCACCAACCCGCTGTTTATTGGCAGCTTAACCAAAAAAACGGATTACTCACCTTAGTCGAAGCTAGGGCCAGGGCACAGGCAATATTTCAAGCGGTAGCTTATGCCGAAGGGGAAGCCGCGATTGTCAAAGGTGTAATGGCAATGCATCTGAACGCTCTAAAAAGCACTAAAAAAGGGTTTGGAGCACAAGCTCAAGAGCAAAAGCAATCGGCAGAAATGGAAGCTTTGATAATGGCTGCTCAGTTACGGCGGTTCTTACAACAGGGGCGATCGCCCTTGATTGAAGGGATCGAAGTAATTTTTGGGATGAAAACGCGCAGAGCTCTCATTGACTGTACTTGGTATGGCGAGCTTACTCAGTGGGAAACAACGCAGGCGATTGAGCATGCCACCATCCTAATTGAAACTGCTGAGGCGGCTGAAAGCGATGCTTATTTCCGATGGTTTTTAATGGAGCGAGTTGGAATTGAAGCAGAAGAAACTTACCCACTAATTGCTGAATTTCAAACATTTCGTCAACGTAGGCAGTTAGAGGAATTGTTTGAAGCAGGCAATCACTAACTGGGTGTCCGCTGCATATGAAAGAATCACTTAAGAGGCGATCGCTAATGACCTTGAAAAAAATTATCAGTGGTGGACAAACCGGGGCAGATAAAGCAGGACTTATTGCAGCAAGGGCGCTGGGGCTAGAGACAGGCGGTTGTGCTCCTAAAGGGTGGAGAATTTGCTTGCCAGATGGGTCTGATGGCAGCGACCCATCATTGCAAGATTACGGCTTGGTCGAACATGAGAGTCGGGAGTACCCACCTAGGACAATACTGAATGTCCAGTCATCAGATGGGACTGTTTGGTTTGGATACGAGAAAAGCCCTGGCGGGAAGTTGACGCTTCAAACGGCAGAGGCCAAGGGCAAGCCATCTATCATCAATCCCACAGCATCAGAGCTTAGAGAGTGGGTAACCGCAAAAGATATTCAGACTTTAAACGTTGCAGGCAACAGACAAAGTCCAGAAAATCCAGATATTTTTGAGTTCACTTATCAAACTATCTGTGAAGCGTTTAGAGGCGATCTCGATGCCTGACTTATACCGACCTCCTTCCGGCATAGATTTTGCAGGTGCCTTGTCAAATCTCTACAACGAAGGCAAGCCAGGGATACTGAGCACAAAAGACGGAAAACTAAAAGGAAAGATTTTATCTCTGCACCCGCAAATTCGGGTAACGATCGATGGTAAGGCAGGATGCATAATCCTTACTCCGCAGCAATTTCAAGAATGCTGGGAATTTGAATGAAGGAGCGATCGCCCATGACATCAAGACTCACTGCGATCACCCTGTTGACCCATGAGGAACTGGCAAGCCTATCCGAGTTCGAGAAGTGGTTGAAGTCAAAAAATCCAAAAGAAGTAGTTGGAACTGCCTGCACTAGGCATGACTGTCCACTAGCAAGGCGAATACAAGAAAATTACCCAACAGAGAGCGTGACCGTAGATAAAGAGGGTTTCAATATTGAAGGCAAGCAAGTGCCGCACTCTAGCTTAAGCGACGCTTTTGTTACATGGCTCGATGATGAATTTAATGGAGAGCGATGTAGAGTGACAGCGCGTAAGGCATTACTTGTGCTTCAAGGCGCTCGGCGATACTGCGATGAACTGATTCAAAGAAAAATTTAGAGCGAGCACTAATGAAAGCACACTTGGCAGAAATTTTTAATTTCACCTGCGATCGCGACCCCAAGCATTGGTGGAGTTCTGACGGCATTCGTCCCGACATTGGGCAGATGCTGTTGTGTCCCTACTGCGGGCATAAGAATGTAGTCACGGAAATTGTGAACCACACTGTAACGTTGCCCTCAGTGGAAGTGGAAGCTACTGAACAGAAACTACCTACTGTTGATGAGATGGTCGGAATCTTGAATATTGAGGGCGATCGCTAATGCTTTGTACTGGATATTTTGTCTGTCATAGAGGTTGTGGTTATGGACCCTTTGACATTGCCAATGTCGCCAAAGAAAAGGCTGCTCAATTAACAAACCGGGACAACAATAAATTTGCTGCCCATATAAAGGTGGGAAGTGTTGATATCAGTGATAAGCAATTTCGCAGGGGTAATCTAAAGACAGTTAGCGTTTTGCTTTGAACGCACTAGTTTTCATCCAAACATTAAAAATATCTACAATAATCTTTGGATCTATTGAAAGTGCTTGGTTCCCTAACTATGTCTAAGCTCGAAAAAGTACACGAAAATGACCAAAGTATTACCTTTGCCCTTAAAAACGAATCTGGTATCAATGTGGGCTTTGCGACCTATATCAAGCCAAACCTAAACAATGGGCAGTGGAAAATTGACAACTTACATACAACACAGGGATATCGGCACCAAGGCTATGGTACAGAGCTGCTCGAAAAATCCTGTGAAGCTGTTCAACAGATTGAAAATACTGCAATTGTGGTAACACCTATGGGTTCAATGAACCCGGAAATCTTGCCAGCAGCAACACCTGAAGAAGAGATCAGCCGTGCTTACCAAGAAAAACCAAAACTCGTTGATTGGTATAGAAGACATGGCTTTAAGGGGGACGAGCCAACATTGATTAAAGAGAAAGCGAGTTTAGATGCCAGCTATACCTAACCGCAGACTGCTTCTGATCAGCAAGCGAGCGCTTGAGTGGAGCGATGAGATAGAAGCAGTTCGTCAGGAGATAGAAGATGATCAGAAGAGGTTGAACGAGTCTTTGAACTCATTTCTAATCACTTAGTGCCGTCATCCATTGAAGCTGAAGCTTGATTGTTAAAATTTGAGCCAAGCGTTAGTTAGCTACCCATGCCACCCAAGTCCCCTAATCCAGCAAAGTTTGGGAGTCTCTAAATGAGCGACAGCAGACCTACCTCAAATTAATTTATCAGGTTGATCAAGAGACTGAGGCCTATGAAAAGGGACGCTGGAATGGAGGACAGCGATCGCCCCAACAGTTGCTGAAGCTGTTCAGGCAGCAGTAAAGAAGATTAGTAGCGATACAAAAAATCGGCTATCAATCAATCCTCGCCTTCCCTAAATTCAATCCTCCCAGAACTATCAAGCAGAGATAATGCCTGCAATTCCCCTCCCTAGACTAACTGCTTCCAATCAACAAGCGATCGCCAAAGCCAATGACCCAATGGGGATGGAAGGGCGGCGATCGTTTGCCAATGAAATGACTAAAGCGCGGGCGGCTGGAATTGAACGGTGGTATCGCGAAGGCGGCAAATTCTTTTTGGCCTGGGTGAAGGAGCATTATCGCCGCTGGACTGGGGAACCACTCAACTGGGACGAACCCTATGCTGAGGAAGCTTACCTGCTGCGAGGCAATCCTTGGGTAGAGAAGTTGATGGAGGAAAAGGGCGGGCAGGTTGGTTATTCTGAATCAATGATTGCGATCGCCTCGTTTGTCTTGGCAGTGGTGCGAGTTAGCGTTGGTTATGGGTTTGAGCAAGAGCGAAAGATGCGTGACCTAACAGCTCCACGCATCCAACCTGCCTTCAGCCATATTCAGCCTATCCAGCAGCTCCTACTTCGCTACAAAGATGCATTGCGGCGGGAAGACACTGATTCAAAAGACCGGAAGATTACAGTTGGAGCGGTACCACTCACCTTTTTCTACACTTCTACTAGCTCCGCCAAAACTTCTCAAGAACGTCAAGCACCTGCTTCGATGACCTCCTTTGAGGCTTGGGTGGTGATCGGAGATGAGGTTGAAGCTTGGCCCACGGGAACATTAGATATCGCTATGGAGCGGCAGAGTGCCTGCACCATGCCCACAAAGCCGTTGCGTGCGGGCTCTACTCCAGGTGCTGAAGGCGGAATTGTAGATGCCCAAGTGAAGGGGAGCAAGTATCTTTTTCAATGGCGGGTAACTTGCCCTCACTGTCAAACTACTCAATTTCTCCATCCATTTGGCAATTTTCTGAAGGCCAAGGATGTGGAGCTGGAAGATGGCTCCAAAGAAAGGCAGTTCATTGATATCACTGGCAGGCCCCATGATTGGTTTTGTAGGAACCAAACAGATTTAGAGTCACGCACTGCCACTGCCTATGTTGGCTGCATTGAGTGTGAAGAGCAGTTGACTTGGGAGGCGATCGCCAGCGGGTGCTTTGCGGATAACCCGCATCGCTCGCAAGAGGCGGTGAAAGCTGACCCCGACGGGCTTACCCTGCGTCAGCTGTGCGATCGCGTTCTTCAAGAACGACTACCCATTCATGAGTGGGTTGCGCTCCGCCTGCCTCGTGTTGCATCTAAACTATTTGAACCTGTTGAACGGATTCGCAAGCTAACCACGACCAAGAATCCCGCAGATGCTATTCAACAGGGGTTAGGGGTTTCGGTCTCCATCGGTATGGGCAAGATCAGCTTGCCTCGACTGCTCCGCTGTATTGGTGCTCCACTGGCAGAGGAGTTAATCAAGCCTGATTTAGTAGTGATGGGAGTAGACCAAGGTACCGCTGCCAACTGGGCAATGGTGCAGCATTGGTATCTGCCTACTGATGAGAAGGATCTGGAGCAACAGTGGCTCAAAGCTCATGTTCAGGTTGTTTGGTATGGGCAGATTGCAGGGCTTGATGAAATTGATGATTTTGTTGCTCGGTATGACATTGATCTAGTTGGGATCGATGGAGAGCCAGAGATTCAGACAGCTGCTGCCTATGCTCGGAAGCACCAACCCCGCAAGGTTAAAAAAGGTAAGGTCTATTTATTTGACCAAGTCCACCTTAAAGGGCAAGAGTGGAAGGAGACGGTACGAATCAGCCAGAAGCAGAAAGTAAAGATGTATGCCATGCACCGAACTTGGGGACTAGATGCGGTGCGCGATCGCATCAACCGGAGCCTACTTCACCTGCCAGCGGGTCTCGTGTATGAGCCCAAAGATCCTCAGAATTTGCTTTACCACTATTTAACTAGCGAACGCATGCAGGGAAAATGGGCTGAGCCAGAAGGTGAACCGGACCACCTGATGCATGCGGACAATTTCTGCCAAGCCGCCGTGCACGTTAACTTCTTCACGAAAAAGGGGGGTGGATTGTCTTTTTCCTCAATGGATTAGCGATCGCTGCTGTTCAATCTGTTCCTACTCAATCGTTGAAATTTCCGGAGATTGGACGTCCTGGTTAACATTCGTTAGCGTAAGCTGCTCCAGGGTGAGTCCGTATGCATTCTCAAGGCCTATCACCCCTTCTAAATTAGCCTGCTGTAGAAATGCTCCTTGCAATCTAGCTTCACTAAGAAAAGCACCTCGAAGATCTGCTCCATCAAGCTTTGCTCCTTCAAGGTTAGCTCCTTGCAAGAAGGCTTTTCGGAAATTACTAGTTAAGAAATCTGCTTCCTGCAAATTAGCTTCCATAAGGTTTGCTTCTTGTAGATTAGAGCCTCTTATGGAAGCCCTTTGACAATTAGCTTTGACAAGATTAGCTGCTTGGAAGTCAACATTTCTAAATATTGCCTCCTCAAGTTTGGCCTCCCTTAAATCTGCTCCTAAAAACTTAGTATTGAAAATACCTGCTTTGCGGAGATTAGCTTTTATAAGCGTGGCCCGTTGTAGCTCAGCTTCATTAAGATATGCCTCTTGTAGATCGGCCTCCATAAGAATGGCTTCTTGCAGATTGACTTTTATAAGCTTTGCTCCTTGCAGATTAGCTTGATAAAAATTCACTCCTTGCAAACGGGCTCCAGCAGCAAGCGTAACTCCTCGCAGATCTGTTGCGCCCAAATCAATTGGATGGAGTTCTTCTGGATCTCCATGAGAGTGTTTGCGGCGACCAAGAACGGTTAAAACAGCTTGAATATCAGTAGGAGCTTTATTAAGTATTGGCTTTACCAGTTTTCTTTGCTTAGATGACTTAGTTGGAGGCCAAGGAGCTCTTTCTCTAATGTACGCCGTTAGAACTTCAATGACCTGCCAGTAATCTTTAGTAGAGTCATTAGCAATTCGTTCTAAGGCGTAGATTCCTCCTAGGCGAATCTCCATTTCTGAACTACCAAGCTGTTCTATTGCTTTTGTAAAACGCTCTGTAATTAACCTCTCTTCGGTCAGTTCTGCATTTTTAAGTCCAATCTCAACGTTTTTTAATCCAATTTCTATGTTTTTCTCGGCAGCAATCGCGGTTTTGTCCATTGCTTCAGCCCGCTTAGCTGCATAGTAAGCATTGATTAAAACTGCAAATCCTCCAAAGAGTGTTGCAGTAACCTTGAGACTTTCAATAATGGTATTAACCCGCTTGTCGAGTTGTTCCTCAGGAAATGGTATGTTGAAAGCTCCAAGGCCAACTGCCACTAATACAAGCAGGAAAATAATTGCTGCTGTTGCCAAGAGGCTTCCTACTTGCTCTGTACCCATGGATGTCCTGCCAAGCTAATTCTTTTGTTCAGAGTTCCCTAGCTCAAGCCATTAAGTACTTTGAGAACTCCTCTCGCTTACTAGTGCAATCGCCTGTGTGAATTAATTCATTCGCTCTTCAGTCATGCGAGCTATCTTCTTCCATCAATTCAAGCGAACCGAAAAACATTAAGTCCAATACTTGCTCTTGCCCATTATCTGCTTCTTCTAGATATCGAACCAATTGATTCAACATCCTCCAAGCTTGCAATCTGCTGCTAATACGGACGTTTAATGAGTTTGGGGAGTAGGCTTTTCCGCCAAGATTTTGAGTGTGTTGATCGCAATAAAAATTGTAATTTCCTCTCCAAAATTGCTCTGGATTTTCGGGATCAAAGTCTTTTGAAGCTAATACATCGGCACCAGAGTCAGAAGTTGTGAGTTGGTCACCTAAAGAATTTGTTCTCTGTCTCATATACTCAGGGAGAGAACTCATGATTGCGTTCCAACTCACTTCAGGTGTAATGACCCCAGTTAATACACGAGTATCAACCGCCTCAATTGGTTTACCAATCGGGTCTTGAGGGAATTTGCGATAAGCATCACAGGTGAAATCAGTAAGCTTGCGGTAAGCCAGTACCAGTGATTGCCCATCTCGCCGACCAACGCCAACGACAATTTGGGATTGCTTGGTTTTATCTAAAGCTCCCGCAGAAACAGATTTTTTGTTGCCCTTACCTTTAATGAGCCTCAAGAATGGATATTGATGAGGATCTTCTAGCCACTCCCAATCAAGCGATTGCAGTACGTGGAGAAGCTCCAGGTTTTCAGCGTAGTAAGTGCCTGAGTTATCTAATGGGTGCTGTTTAGACATTGATCCTCTTTGTTACCTCTGAAATTGCATCGCACATGCGATCGCCCCTCTTAATAAGGCGACATTTTACCAAGGCTATGTGATATCGGGGTGAAGCGGGTTCGATGCCTGCCTCTTCCATTGACAGAGCCATCCAAAAGAAGTAGTTAATTTTTATTCAAAAATGTAATATTTGTAGTATGGCAACGCCTACTACTGCACCAACTTCAAGTCCTGAAATGGTTCGCGCCATCCAAGAGCGCGATATGTTGGTGCGCGAATGTCAAGGATTGCTCTGGCAGGTAGCTCGCCGTCCTGGTTGTATCAAGCTGCTAATGGGCGTTCGCCGTCAGTTGCAAATATTTGCAGGCTATAAAAAAGGACGCTGGGAGCGATAGAAAAACATTCACAGTAGAAGAATTCTTAGGGTTGCGATCGCTCAATAGTCGTCAGATTACAAGGGACACTCCACATTCGACCTTGTTTGAAATCCTGTAGGCCTCATCCATTGTCCACATGCCTCGAAAAGGGTGCCTGACAAAGGGCTTAGTTAAAAGCTTAAGGGGGCAAGTTTGGTTGCTTGGCCAGAAGCAGTTACAAGGAATCTCCGCAGGTGGTTGTACTGACGATGTCACCCAATTACTAGGCATCGCTGCCACTACTGAGCGATCGACTTCAATTCTACCTCTGTCATGTTAGGGGAATCATTTGCAGATCTCAAGACCTCGCTGAATGATGGGACCAATGTTGATTTTGGTTCCCGGAATTGCAGGATTACTGCGCCAAATTTCCTCAATTGCTTTGTAGCCTAAAGCTTTAGCGGTTCCGTTAACTGCATAAGACTCATCTTCTGTAGCAAACACCACGGCACCAACTTGCTGCCCATTCCCCTCACCAATGCAGTACAACTCGCCGTTACTGACGGTAAAAGGCCACGAGTCGCCGAACTCAGCTTGAGAGATCGTGATGGAATTGCTTGTGGCTGCCATAATAGGGAGCACTCCTGAAAATACAATGGAGATGGACAAGGTGATAGCTGCGATCGCGAGTGCCAACTTTTGCAGAGTAGACCTCATAGACTAACTCATCTAAACTCTGCCCAAATATTAATAGTAAATTAGCAATCACGCTCGACTCTTCAGTTAGCCTTCACACCCAATCCCGTCACCATCTTTATCAAACCCATGTGGGTCAGGTGCCAAAACACTAAACCGCTTCTGTGGGATATCCCCACAATTTAAATCAGGTGGGCTTTGGGGGATGCATACACCAGGATAAGCAGGGGAACAGTTAGAAATAGGTGATGGAGCGGTGGGAGCTGGGCTGGACGGTGCACGCTTACCTGCTCTAAAATCCCACGGCATTACTGGATTGGCTTGGCTCCAAAAGGCTAACTTTCGTTGCTTGGCTTTGGCTTCTACTTGTAGATATCGACCCTGGGTGCTAGCGCAGGCAGTGAGGTACTGGCGGTAAACCACGGCGCGGCCCTCCTGAACCATCTGCAAATTGATCGACTGTCCGCTTTTGAAAATCTCAGCCACGGTGCGACCATAGCGATCTTTCTCTACTGCCCGTAGCTCCACATTTTGATTTTTAGGTAGAAGTTGGCCGAGGCGCACTGCCGATTCTTTACCACCTGTCTGTGTGGACTCCGGTGCATCCACACACGCGAGTCTCACGGTTGTAGACTTCCTATTTACCTGAACCCGCAATGTATCTCCATCATCAGTGCTAATTACAGTCCCTAATAAGTTGGTTTGGGCTAGAAGCGGAGTAGGAAGAACTAGCGCGATCGCGGTCATCAGTGTAAAAAATCGATTCATAATACTTAGCGAGATGTTCTGCTCAAGGCTACTTGAATTCTGTCTACAAACTCTGATGTGCGATCGCATGTTAGGACTAATTGATCAATTGCACGAGTCATGGCGACATAAAACAAGCGGGTTTCCTCCTGAATTGTGCCGTACTGATTTGGCAAGTAGCCCACGCCAGGAATAAAAACCACCGAAAATTCCAACCCCTTACTTGAGTGCATGGTCATGAGTTTGATGCTCTGATCGGAGGGGTGGAAGTTGCGACTTTCATTTGTTGCGTTGACCCACTCTATTGGCACTTGGGCCTGTTGTAACTGCTGGTAAATGCACTCACCCATGAATTTGGAGCGATAAACGATCGCCATTTCATTCCAAGCAGTGCCTCGTTCATAAAACTGCTGCACTCGCTCCACTAAGTAATCAGCTTCATGTTTGAAATTAGGTAATCGAATCAACTCCGGTACAGGTCCGTGACGACCCACGCTTTGCGGTGAAACTAGAACTGGCGCATCTTCTTGATCGTCGGTGGGAGACATGACCTCCTTTGCAAACTCATACGCCAGGGTTAGCACTTCTGCTGTATTGCGATAGTTAAGTTTGAGAATCGTAGTGCGCCCCTGGGCCTGAATGCCTACACTCTTGAAACTAAACTTCTGTTGTTTGTCTTCCCCGTAGAGGTTTTGAGCATCATCGTAGAGTAACAGGAGTGAGTTGGTTTCTGGATCAACCATTTGCACGACTAGCTTGAGCCACTCGGGCTTGAAATCGTGCCCCTCGTCAATCATTACAGCGCCATAGTGCCCCGCTGGAATGTTACCCTGATCTACGCCTTGAATGACTCGTTGCACGAGCTGCTCAACATAAGCATCTCCTTGAGATTCTCGCCAATTGGGTAGGGGTAATTGATGGTTTTTAAGTTGATCCACACACCAACCGTGGAAATGTCGCACCTTAACGCGATCGCTTAGTCCCTTCTCCTGAATCATCTGCCGCAGGCGAGCGGCTAAGGACACGTTGAAGCAGAGCACAAGGATTGGTTTGGTTGTGTGTTGGGCTAAATGCTGACAGCGATAGGCCAAAATTAAGGTTTTACCAGAACCAGCAACACCATGAATCACTCGGTGTCCCTCTCCTAAGCTGCGAGCAAGTTGCTCCTGTTGCAAGTCCATAATTTTGATCAAGTCTGGGATCAACTCTTGATGCTGCGGTTCATCTCCTGCAACCTCATCTTCAAAAAGCGACAATTGCTTGGCCGAGATTCGTAGGTCTGGGAAAAGATGCCAGCGAACTCGATCGATTTGCTCTGCAGTGAGGGTTTTACCAAACTGATAAGGGCATAAATCCCAGAGCCGCTTTTGAAATTCCTCTGGATCAACCTTTTCCGTCATTTCATCTCTGCAAATGACCAGATGTGGCTCAAAAACCTCTCTTAAGTCAGTTTGCTCAAAAGCTTTACGCGTGATCTCAGTGAAGACAACGCCGTACCCATATGGCAATGCCGACTTGCCTTGATAGCGGCCTTCAGGCTGTACTAGGAGGCGATCGCGCTCCAAGGTCTCGTTGATGGCTAACGCATAGTCTCTAGCCTGTGCGAGGGGATTCTTAACTTCCTTAATACCATTAGGGGTGACTAGCTTAACTGTGGTTTGAGTGACCCGTTGAATATTTTCGAGCTTCCAATCCTTGACTTCTAAGATGAACAACCCTCGGTTGGGGTGTAGCACAATAAAATCTGGGTGCAGTTGCTTTATGCCCACCGCCACGTCGTACCAGAGTATGTAGTCTTCCTCCAGTTTCCGCTCCAATCTCTCAGCCAACCGCTTCTCACCATTGGTCATGCGAGGTAGGCAGCTATTGAGGGACGGGATTAAGGTTGCCATATCTAGACGTGCTTCAAAAAGGTTCTAGATTAGCTTTCCCCAATGGCAGCAAACTGTTCATATTTCGGGCGATCGCTGCTAAACCAAGGATTAATACTTACAAAACCTTCGTTTACACTAGCGATCAGGAGTTGTAGGGAAAATATATGGGAAAGGCAAAACAAGGGAGAAAATTAGCTCCGGCTCGTGGTTTTGGAAAGCAACAACAATATCAGGAGAAAAATGTTGCTAGACGAATGAAAGTACTTGAGCAAAAAATGGTGATCGAAGCAGTTGCTGAAGCACAGATGCAAGCGCCTTTCGACGCTTACTCCAAGAATTGGGTTTGTGATTTTGGCAATGAGTACATAGCAGTCAACACCCTTGAACAATGTCTTGAACTGATAGAAATTGAAGATACAGAAAAAATACTTGCCTATAAACAGTGTTTATCAACAGGCTATGCACAAAATGAAGAAGAGACTTGGTCTATTCAGTGGAACCCAAAGCGAGCAGAGCACTTGAAAAACGTTTATTCCTTTGAAATGCAGGCTGATGGCTCTTTGTGTGTGGCCCCATAATCTTTAAAGCTATTCTTCTGAGCGATCGCCTTGTAGTAGTAATATCTTGATTTACTGTTTAAGCAGCTCCGCACTCTTTAGTCCGCTCCAAATATGGGGGCCTGACTCACCGTACATAAACTGCCATGAGCTGCTTTCTCCTTGGCTAGTGGGCTCAGAAACTACCTGCATCCATTGCTCATCTCCTTCAGCCTTCACGCGATCGCCTTGTTTGACTTCACCAGCCGTGATTTTAGTCGGGGTTTGCGGCTCTTTCCTGGCTGCCATTTTGTTGCCTCACTCGCTCTCGAATAGACTTGATAATTGAACTTGAGACTGGTTGCTGATCGCCAAATTTCTCAGAAGCTGCTCGCATGAGAGCAACGAACGCTGCGGTCTCTTCAGACGTTAACTCCCTCTGCACAGAAAGATCCATGTAGAGAGTAGGGTTCTCAGGATCGGTAACTCTAATGCGCTTGCTCATTGGGTTTCTGATTAAAGGAGCGATCGCAAGTTAAACCTTTTCAGGGAGCTGCTCAGTTATTTTTGCAACTGGTGCAGCATGAAGCTGAATATGCCCGATTGAGCGATCGCCGCTCTCGCTAAATCGTGAGGGATGTTAGATGCCTTCAAATTGCGGTGTATAGATGCTAGTGAAAAACCATAATAACCTTGGCGGATTTTTGTAACTAAGACATTTAACCCTTCTGAGTTTAATTCGTACAAATTCATAAAATTGAGTGACTTAGTCAGCTTTGTTGACAAATACTCTAGAATCTCCCGACCAATGCGATTTCAGGAGCGAATCTGAGCTATCTACTTTTTGCTCAAGTTCAATATGATCAGCAACCTTGTTCTTTGCTTGACCTAGCAGCAAAACCGCTTCTGTTAACAATGGATGAGCACCAGCGTTCTCTACGGCAATCATTGCTTCATGGATTGCAAGTTCAGCAGGAGCAAGCAGATCAACTCGACTGCGGCGCGGCATCCCATCAACTATTTGCATGGCTTAATTTTTGTTTTGGGTGAGTAGGCGCGATCGCTCTCAGACCAACTTTTGCAGCTCTGCTAGGTCAATCAGCAAGACATGCGGGGTGAAGATTCACTGCTCCTTATTTCCTACTGTGATCGCAGTCGTAGCCCATAGGCTCCTGTTACTCACGTTTCGGATGTTTTATCTCGGATACTCCGAGCCCCAACCTTAATTATTTTCGAGCAATCACACTTTAATAATATCGTCATCAAATAAATGTGTCAGCGAGACTTCTCAATCAGGTCACGCAATAGTTCTCTCACCCGGCGCTGCAACTGTGGTTCGATCGCGTCTAAGAACTCATTTGCAGCCTCAGCTCCGGTAGCTTTACCCAGCACGATGTCACCAAAGCTGAGGTTGATTTGAATTGGGGGTAGTTCTGGGCCAGAAGAAGTTACAACAGGTGGAGTTACGGCGGTGACCAGTGGTGGTGGCGCGATTGGCATGAGTTGGAGTGCGCTTTCGACATCCAATCCACTGTTGATGGCATCTAAAAAGCCATAGTTTTGTCGAGTAGCTTGAGCATTAATCACATACTCACCAGGACTCATCAGTGCCGGAACGCGATCGCCCGTACTCGTCCCTGGCCCTTGCACTAAACCACCGCTGGCAAACCGTTGCACTGGGGTTGGTGGTTGATTACTGCCAGCGTTGAGCATCATTCCTGCACCAGCGATCGCCTGCTCTGCCAACCAGCGTATCGGAGCAGGGATTAAGTTCCAGAGGGTTTGCACTGCACTCGTGACCAAACTACCCAACCCCTGTACCAGACTGCCAATCAATTGAAAGGGAGAGAGCAAAATATTCACCGCAGTTTGGGCGATCGCGACGATTCCTTGCCAAATATTGCCCAACACGAATTGAATTCCTTGAAGGATGGCTTGCTGTAGTCGGAATGGTGCCAGCATCACGGTCGCTGCGATCTGGGCAATCTTAATGATGCCTTGGGCGATGAAGCTAATCAGTTTGATGGAACTGACTAGGGTTTGAGCTAGCAACCGCAAAGGTAGGAGCATGATATTAACTGAGAGCCGAATAGCTCCAGCCAGAGAACCACTTCCACCACCAAACAATTGGAGCAGCGGCAAGAATGGTTGCAGAAAAATTGCCCCCAATTGTTTTAGCTGACCCCATAAACTACTTAGCTCTACGTGCAAGGCAGTGAACACACCGCTGATACTTTGACCAACTCCCTCAACTAGCAGGTTCCAGAGCAACTTGAAGCTATCTGTTATTCCTTGCACCAAATTGTTGATGCCCAAAAAGTTGGTCTTGAAGGCAAAGTAGAGCAGTGCGGCGGCAGCGGCGACCGCCAGAATAAAAGGTAGCACCGGTGCTAAAGCAGTCATTAATCCAGCCAGCATCGATTGAATTGATGCCCACATACCAATAAAGATAGGCTTCAGCGTTTGAAGTAAACCTGGCAGGGCCTTGCTAACCTCACCCAAACCCATCAACCCATCAACCAAGGAGGAGACTGCTAAAAGAGGTGCTGCGATCGTCGGGGCAAATACCGACAGTGCCCCGCTCAAGGTAAAGAGCACGTCACTTGTGCTGCTGATAGTCTCCCTGACATTGGCTCCCGTAGGTTTGGTTTGGGGCCGTAAAAAGGGCCGTATTCCATTTTGGGTTGAGGTCTGTACAGGTTGTCGCGCCACATCAGATACAGGCGTTGCAGGTGCAGCAGTGCGGTTAAAGAGCCGACCGAAGAATCCACCTACCTTTTGCTGAGCGAGAACTGCATGGTCACCGACGGATAAGCCCGGTTCATTGCCCTTCAACCGCTGGTCAAAATCCACCATTTCGCGAGCGGCATTCATTGAGCTTGCCTTGCCCGTGGCCCTCAATTTGACCGCTTGCACCATGCGACCCGCAGCAGAACCACTAACCGCATTCGTAACCCCTTGCACCTTGGCTCTGATTTGCTCGAGTAAATTCAAGAATCCTTGCCAAGCTTGCTGAGGTTTGGCGATCGCCATAATTAGGGCATTGCCGAGAATCCTTACCCCGTTGTTAATTCGCTGGAACTGCGATCGCACCGAGGCAGCACTAAAGCCGATCGCGTTGAGGATAAATTTGGCAATCTGACCCAACCCCTGAAATAAGCCCTTCAACATTTGTAGAGCACCTCCGAGGGCGGTTCTCAATCCCTGAGAGACCCCATTGGCGATCGTTTGAATGCCTGTCAGAACTAATCTGGCCCCCTCATAGAGCTGGGAGAAGTCTCCGCGCAGGGCGGCAAACAGTCCACTCACCATCGTGCTGAGTCCACTGAGAATCTGAACCATGCCACGAATCAGAGATGTAACCGCTTGCAGTAATCCAACGATGAGTTTTAAGCCACCAAACAGAATATTTCGCAGTCCTAAGAAGTTGGTGGCAATCCCAACCGTTGCTAATGCGATTCCTCCCAGAACCAAAACCACAGGACTGAGCGAGGTGAGTGACCACACCCCAAAGGCAATCGCACTCAGGCTCATGCTGCCAAACCCGTCTAGAATCTGTTTGCTGGCATAGAGGAAGTTGCCACCGAAGTCTTTGGTCGCCTCACCTAAAGCATTGAAATCCAGGTGCAGCAGTGCGGTTCCTGCCCGTTTGCCAAAGTCAATGAAGTCACCGCCTAGAACGTGTAACTGACTCTGAACTTGATCCATCCCTGGAGCGAAGAGAGCGCCAACCTCCATTCCCCCGGTTCGCTCTAACAAACTCCAACGATCGCCCCATTCATCGCCCAGATTAGTCATTGCAATGCCCATTTGCTGTTGAGCGGCTTGCAGTTGAGTTTGGACTTGAGCAGCGATTGGTAATCCTTCTCCAACTCCAGCAGCATGGCTCATGAGATTTTGAGTTGTCAGGCCTGCTTGCACATACTTTGCCGCCTCTGCCCCCGATTTGCCGGACTCTAGAGCGGCGAGTTGTTCTGCTGCCAGCAGGTTTTGTCCTGTGGGTCCTGAAAAACTGCTTTGCTGAATTGCGCGGATTGCTTTCAGTGTTTCTGGAGAAGCTCCGGCTGCCTGAGCTTGGTCATAGGCCCGCTGCAACGCTTGAGTCATATCCAATAGCACTGGCTCTAGCGATTGTTCTACTGTAGCTGCGGAAGTTAGTGGCTTCGGTTTGAACATACCCGATACGTGCCCCCACCATCCTGCCGCCTTACTCGTTGCCAGTGGCATCGCCTTAACTGCTTTAGAAACAGGTTGAGTTGCTGATGTCGCTGGCATTACCGTTTTCAGGGCTTTAGAAATTCCTCCCAAGATTCCTTCTGGTGCAAAGATTTGGGTTAGTTTGCCACTCACTAAATCACCGACAATCGGGAGATTAAGCAAGGCATCCTTAATCCTGGCTACAGCTCCTTCCCAGGCAAGGGGAATTGTCTCCGTCGGACTGCAATTTAAAGTACGAACGAGTTGTTGGGCGATGTCAATCGCAGGCTGAACAATGGGTTGTAACAGGGGCCAGAATCGTGCCACCATTCCTTGCCATGCTTGCTCAATGCGAGCGATCGCACTTTGGAAAGTCTGCTCTACGTGACTTGTCACAGCTCGACTGAGCTGAGCAAACCAACTTACAACAGGTGCGAGAAGATCAATACTAAAGAACTGCTTCAACCCTAAATGGATCAGGGCTAACCCACCCAAAACTGCTGCTACGGCCAAACCGATGGGTGATATTAGAAAAGTAAAGACAGCTCCGCCAACTCCTATGATTGCTGGGACAAGGGCGATCGCTCCACTAATCACCGTACTGATGATTGAAGCTCCTGCACCCAACACACTGAAAACGGCACCCAGGATGGGGGAGACTAAACCACCCACCGTTCCCAGCACAGTGAAGACTTCAAATAACTTGTTGAGCTGAGCCGCATTCTTCTCTGAAATGATTCCTAGGTTACCGAGAGAGAAGGTGATAGTTTGAGCTGCCATACCCGCAGTGCCGATCGCACCACCAACGGCCATTCCAGCTTGACCGATTTTGCCAAATGAACCAATGACACGCCGGAAGAAACCAGGCTTGCCAACCGAGTTTTCTATTTGATGCCCCGCCACCTGAGCCGTTGCCGCCATCTCGTACATGTTCTGCTCTACAGAGTCAGCAGTATGCGCCCAGTTTTGCCGAACTTGGTAGGAAGGACCCGGCGATCGTTCAGATAAGAAGCCTGTGATCTTTAAGCCTGTGATCAAGGCCCGCTGAGCTAGGTTCAACCAAGTACGTCCTGCAATTTGCTGACCAGATTCCTGCCAGGCGGTGCGACTTCTTTGGGCCGCCGCCACAAAGTAGTTAGCCATTCGCTCGGTTGTGGAGCGCGTTGCTTTTGCCAAACTGCGATAGATTTGCTGACCAAATGAGAATGTCAGCATCCGCTCATAAGTTCGACCTGTTTCCAAATTGGTTGAGGTATCTAAAAGTTTGCCTTCAGCTGGTGGGCGTCGTTGCAAACTGGCTTCATAGGTAGCAGGGTCATAGCGCCTGGCTTTCCGTACAAACGTTGTCTCAACTTTTGGTGCACCAGCTCTACCAAACAGAGCCCCCGCTTTAGTTACCCCAAGATTTCTAACTTTGGTAGCTGCCGATTCGAGATACCCACCAAACGCAGCAAACCTCTCGCCTATCCGGCGATCCCTTAAGCGAACTAGTCGCCGTTGCTTGATTAACTCCCGTGAATTTAGTTCTGGGGTAACTGAATTTACGGGAGGATTGCTAGAAAGGCGTTGAGCCCCCTGAACTAGGGATCGTAATAGGACTGGAATTTTAATCGAGCCAGAGGCCGGTCGTAGTGTTCCAGATTGCGCCATCAACAAGCGGTTGCGATCGCTACTTTCATCCGCCTGCCGTTCAACCACTCCTCGCCGTCGGCTCACAAATCGTCCATGGGCATCCTGCAACATTCCTCCACTTGTAGGAGGTGCTCCCGTGCCTGTATAGCGTCCAGTTTCTCTCAATCCAAAAGTTGGGGTGCGGCGGTATCTGCCCTGGAACCCCTCCTCAACAAAAGTGAAAAAGGTTTTAACGCCAGACACAATCTTGTCGAAGATGCCTCTAGCAATACTAAATAGGCTGCGAACTCGACTAAAAGCCTGAGCTTTTGCTTGCTCAAATTGCGTCGGCAAAGTTGTCACAAAGTCTACCAGACTGCTGCCAACCCGCTGCAACGCAATAAAACTAGCTCTCCAGAATCCTTGCTTCTGACCGCTGTTAACAGCATCTCTCGCAGCCTCAGCAGTTTCGGCTTGTCGAACAAAGTAATTTGCTAGGGAATCACTAAATTGCAGCAATCGCTCCTGCAACTGCTTGAGTAATTGGCTCTCCGGAAATAAGCGCCGGATTGCAGTCAGGCGTAATGCTGCACCACCCACCACCTGATTAGTTGTGCTAGAGAGCTGTCGAAAGAGATTAGGAAAATAGCGGCGGTAAATGGGATCACCCAAGGTTTTAAGAGCAGCCCCGGCAATTCTGACCCCCAACGTGAAACTGCTACTGAGAATCGAAGGTGCGATCGCGGTAACGGTGTGAATGGAAGCAGCCGAGATACTACCCCAGATCAGAGTAATAGCTTGTCGGGCCAGCTTGGGAGCATCTTCTTTAACCAACCGCTTCAGTATGTAGCCGCCTAAGCTTGGGAGAGGTCCTACACTAAATTGTTTGCTATCAAAGAACCCACGCAGAAATTGTTCTTCGATTTGGGCAATTCGCTTCTGATTAGCCTCCCGCAGTGCTTTGACTTGGTCGGTGTTGAGGGTTTTAACTTGCTCCGCTTCTTGTTGCCGAATTGCTTCGATTTGGGATTCATAGGCTCTCAGTTGAGGACTGTTGGCAAACAAAGTTTGCATTTTCTTGAGACTGTCAGTGCCAACTTTTTGCCCACGTAGGAACTTAGCAAACTCCTCAAATGGCACTCCCATAATGTCTACTAGATAAACTTGTAGTTGATCCAAAGACATCTGATTTTGCCGCAGCAGGTACTGGAGGCTGTTTTGCTCTTTAACCTTGTAGTCTCGGTAAAGTTGTACCAACCGACCTAAAACAGGCTTGTTTGCTAGAGAGTTGAGTAAACTAGCTTGTTGCTGGACCTGCCGTTGCGTTTGGGTCTGTGCCGTTGCAGCACTCTGATCAACTTGCTGACGCGATCGCTGCAAGGTTGCTGTGGTCCGCTGGAACATCTGCTTGATGCGACCTATTACCCCGCTTGCTGCTTCAGTGGGAGGGTTAAGATCGGCAACATCAAAACTTTCGAGTTGAGTGAGGTCAATCTGAGCTTGCAGACCTTGAGCTTTAAAGCCAGCTGTCAAGCGATCACCCAACTGCTTGAAACTAGCCATTTTCTGATCAGCGCTAAACTGATCTGCTGCAACGAATTTGCCAGTCGATAAGAAGTCTTCAATATCTCTGAGGTTTAACCCTCCTCCCATTTGCCCTAAGAGCTGAGCGATCGCCGCATTACCTTTGGCCCCTGTGGATAGCTCAACTTTGTCAGTGATGGCGCTAAATGCAGTCAGTCGTTGCTGGCGGAACTGAGCTTGGCGCTGCTCTTCAGCTGCGACGGCCTGAAGTTTAGTTTGCATTGCCCCTTTATAGAGAGCCCCTTGCGCTGGACCGGGCAAGAAACTAGTTGGTGATTGAAGAAACTTTTGCATTCGTTCCTTCCATCCCAACTGCTGGCGTTTAGCAAACACGCTAACCGTTCCAGTTAACTGGCTTTCCAACTCGGTTTGGCTCATTTCCAAAGCATCAGCAACTGCTTTGATCGCTCGGTAATCTCCCTCGCCAGTAAGAATTCCCTGTAACTCACTTTGCTTGAGACCAGCCTGCTGAGCAATTCCTTGAATAGACCCCGCTTGCCTAGCCTCTACTCCACGCAACCCCCTCCGCTTTGCAGATTCTGCGCCTAGGCTTTCAAGAACCGAGACACGGGATTGTGATAAAGCAAGCCGTTCCTGAGAGTTGAACTGCCGACCTGCATAAAGCTCAGTCGAAGTAACACCTAAGTACGAAGCCAGTTGTTTAACAATGAGAGGGTCAACTTCCTCTAAACGCCCTCGTTTCAGGGAACCTACATACGGACTCGACTCAATTTCAGCATCGCTCCGTAAGCCAGCAACGTTGAGAGCTCTGAGAACAGGGAAAAAACCAGCCAAATCTTGACCCGTGTCCGCTACTCTGACGTTACTACTAGGTGATTTTTGTTGTCCTAGCTGAGCAATCAGATTGAGTCGATTTCTAATTAACTCTGGATTGAGGCCCTCCGGCAAAGGGAGTTGAGCGGATGTCTGATCTGCTTGGCGACGCAGCATCGCCATCTCTCCGCGCTTGTTAATCATAATGTTCTGCTGGTCCTGTAGAAGACCTTGCAGCTCAATGGCAACCACATCAATGTCTCGCTGCTCAGCTGCCCGCATCTGGCTCAGATTAGCAAGCTGATTTTGAATGCGGTTGTACTCAGTCTCTGCGGCGGTAATGGCCTTCTGTACCTCCTGAATTTCTGATTGAATGGCATCGTAGCGAGCTTGCATACTTGCTGATACTTGAGCCACTCCCGACATTGATCCTTGTGTCTTCAACACTGGTAAAGAGCCAGTAATCCGAATAGCTTCGATCGCTTGAGGCCCTATGCGTTTGCCAGTACTCTCCTGCTCCAATTTGTAGCTGTAGGCTCGGAGCGTTTCATAGATCTCCTGAACTAACTCTTGTTTCTGTCGCACCGGGTCACGACTAAACGTTCCTACCATTGCGCTTTGAGTGCCCAACATTTTGCCAATGTTGCGGAGCTGATCGGGCTTCAGTCGCTCTAACTCACCCCTAGAGGTGAAACGTCCAAGTAATTCCTGCTCTAGCGTTGTGCGCTCAATGTTTGTTGGCAGAGCAAAATCTGAGCGAATGATTGATTCTTGCGTCAACAGCTCAATCTGTCGTTCCAAAATGGGCTGAACTACATGCTTTTCAAATGCAGGTCTCTTAGACCCACTACCCTTAATCCCTGAAGTCGCAGCGTTATAGCGTTGGAAGTGCTCCGTCATTCTCTCTTCAGAAACGCCCAGTGCTCTCATGTACTGCTTGATGTCGCTCGTCTGAGACATCATCGTTTTGAGTTGAGCAGCAGACTTGAAGTCTCCAATTAACTCACTGGGGGCAGCGCCGGTGGCTGAAAGGATTTTAGCTTCGAGTAAAGTGCGCTCTAGCTGCCGAACTTTATTGAACTGGCCCTCACTTTTCTTGGCAATTTGATCAGGGGCAAAGTCATCAGGACGGAAACCGAGAACTCTACCTAGAGAATTCAAGTCTGTATCAGAGAGTGCACCTAGGTTTTGAGCTGTATAAGCCTTTTCCAACGTCTGCTTAGTTTTGGCTTCTCCTAGAGAGCGATAGTTATTCTGAGTTTTAGCGCTTTGGTACAACCGGTCTACATCTGATCTCGCGATCGGTTCATAACTGTAGCGGCTAGGTGTCATCGGAAATCCCTGCCGTCGCTGGCCCATGCTCTGAGCCGCCATCGTAGATGCAGGAGCAAGAGTGTTCGTTCCTCCTCCTACCTGCATGTTAGAAGTGACAATTTCAACTCGCTCAGCATAGATTCGCTGAATCTTGCCCCCGAGATATTCTTCCAAACCCTTGCGGCCAAATGCCAAACTACGCAAGCTGTCAGAGCTAAATTCTGCTGCCCCTGGTTGATGTAACCCCGATCGCTCTGCAAGGGTCTGCAATCGGCTGGAAGCTAAACCGCTGTAACCATCTCCACTGAGTGCAGGCCGAGCCTTTCCCTCCATCAATTGTTTTTCAAAACGCTTGAGGTAGGACTGCCCAGCATCAGTTAAAGCAGCAGTTTGTTTTTGAGGAAGTAACCCAAATAACCGCTGCTTCGGTCTAAAAGTTACAAGGTGCTCTAACTGATCTATTTCGCGCTGGGAATAATCAGCCCTGGCTTCTGGATCTTGAATGTCACGAGCAGCAGCCAGGAGATATTTCTTCTCAGCTTGAACCATAAATCTTCGATCAGCCTTGGCTAGCTGACGGAATTGCATGATCTGCCGTCGTTCTGCCACTTGGGCTTGCACTGCTTCTACATCCTCAGCTCCAAGACCAAGCGGAGTCCGAGCGAGTAACCCTCCGCGCACTTGTGTGGTTGCTGCTAAAGCTCCAGTTTGAACTTCAAAGCTTTGAACTGCTTCTCGGCTCTTGCGACCACTGATAAAGGATAAGTTAGCTAATGCTTTGATTAACTGAAAAACAGGCTGAATCAGGAACTTGAATATGCCAGCTCCGACTTGCTGAACTGATGAGAGGAAAGCTTGACCCCAATTGCCACTGGTTTTGAACAAGCCATTAAACAAAGTCATCCCTAACAGCAAAAAGGGCAAAAATTTCTTCAAGCTGTCAAAAATGCTAGATAGAAAATTTGCTCCTTGCTGGAAGTAGGGATCGAGGTTAAAGGGAGCCAGTATGGTACTGATTAGGTTCTGTCGAAAGCTTCGAACCGTATCAATAATTGGGTTGAGTACAGCAAGTACTTGATCAGCAAAAGCCTCAACTCCTCCTGTGAGGATCAATGGTAAGAGCCCTCCAAGCAGAACTATGCCTGCCACTAGAGGATTCAACCCACCCACCACTAGAACAAAGCCTGTGTAGAGTCCTGCCAGAGATGCTGCTGCAATGCCTGCCACTTTTACTAAGTTAAGTAGCCAAGTGCCAGTTGTTTTTGCAGTTGAAACAACAGTTCCTCCTAAATCAGCGACTGCATGTTTGCTGGATTCAACGGTACGAGCCGTGGTCACTTGAATGGCTTGCAATTTGTCTTGCAGCCGTTTACCAGGGAGAATTGCTGCTCCCAATCCTGTTGTAAGAATCGAGGCGATCGCGGAGATCAATAGACCAATTCCAGCAACGGGATTAGCCATTGCTATCAATAGGGTAGTCAATGCTGCAATCCCACCGCCCACGAGCAAAACTGAACCCGCAACAGTTCGGATGCGGCGTTCGTTCCGCTGGATGGAATCGGTGAAACGAGTCCATTGGATTTGAGCAGTCTGCAAGACGTTGATGAACCCATTGGTCAGGGCCGTCCGAATATTAATAGCAATCGCCTGCAAGAAATCCGACAAGTTAATGGCGATCGCCTGTAAGGGCCGAAAATCCCCGCGCCAAGCAGCCACAACGGCTTGAAGTAACGGCACAAGCAACTCTCGGATTAACCGAGCTGTTAACTTAACCGCTTGCGTAAAACCCCACAAAGCAGATAAGGCAACATCTATAGCGCTCAGCATCACAACAACACCACCAGCTGGGATGTCGAAGAAGGTGAACTTGAGCACACCTCCCATCTGATCAATCAACCGAGTCAGGCCAATGAGTGCAGGAGGAATGACCTTGACGAGGAATTCTATGAAGCCTGCCAAGGCAGGAATGACCCAATTGGTTATCACATGGCCAATCCGTTCAAAGGTCTTAGGATACATCTGAGAGGCAACAAAGACTGCCACCCCGATCAATGCCATTGCACCTAGCACTACTTCCAATTGAGCCGCCAAGATGCTGACTGCTAAGGCTGGACGAGTGAAAAGCATTGGTAAAGTCTTGAAGACATTGAACGCACCCCGGAAACCGGAAAAGCTTTGAGTAAGGGCATTGACCTTCTCATTGAATAGGTCAGTGCCCTCCCGCGCTTTCCAGAAGGGATCAGCCATCAAGCCCTGAGCGAACTTATCTCGACGAATCTCCCTAACTTTAATACCAGGGAGAAATTCCGCAGGTGTAATCGCATTGCGACGAATCTGCTCAGGAACTCCTAGGTATTTGAGATTTCTACGCTCGAAGCCAGGGCGGGTACTGAAACTTGACAAGGTACCAGCTGTATTGCGGACCATCAACTCCAACTGATGACTCATGTCCTTGAGATAGGGAACGAGTGCGTTGATAGCCTGCTGCACCTGTTGCCCCACTTGCTTGCCGAGGGTATAAGCTTCCATTGTCTTGCGGGCGATCGCTGCTCCGGTTTGAACAATTCCGGTCCCCGCTTTTGCACCAGCTTGAGCAACGGCCTTACCAGTGGCTAGTGCTTGAGCCCCTGCTTGAATACCCCCTTTGATTACAACCTGACCCAGAGGGGATTGAGCAAAAGCCTGAGCAGCCTGTCCAATTTGCCTAATTAGTAAAGTGATTTGGAGGGATAACCAGGTAATGAAGGGACTAATGGTGGGAATGAGTGTGGTTTTGAACCACTGAGCTAGAGCTTGTAGAGTTGGGGTGATTAACCGACCAAATGCTTTGGCAGATGTGACCAAAGATTGAACAACCTGTCGAACTCCAGGTAAGTTTAGAAACTGGGTTACAACGGCCTGGGTTAGAGCGTAGACAGTACGTAACCCCCGTACAAAAGGACCAATGATAGGTTCTAGTTGGCTGGTGTAAAAACCTGTTAGTAAGCCTGACAGTTGCTGGATCTGAAATTTGAGATAGGGCAGTATCCCGCCAAGTGCAACAATTCCCTGCCTAATGCTCTGTACGACACGATAGGTTGCTTGCAGCGCCGGTGTTAACCCGCGACGAATTTGCATCACCAATGGACCAACTGCAAAAGCGGTGTAAGCGGTGGCCGCTAAATTGATTAATGCCAGTGTGGTGTCATCAATCTGGCTCAGTAAAGCATTGAGCTGTGAATGTAGAGGAAAGTCTGTTCCAAAATCCAGCAGATTCAAACCAGTGAGAGCAGCAATAATGGCAGGCAGTGACCGCACGAGAGGTTGTAGAACCAGTGGCAATTCAACCGCTAAGGGTTGCAGGAAAGCAACAGAGACGAACAACAGGCCAGCACTGAGAGCATTGAGGTTGCCAACAAAGTTACGGAGGAGCCCAGCCAGGGAATGATTCAGGGCCTCAATGGGATTGAATGAAGTGATGCTGATCAATGCCTCTTGTGCCTGGGCAACGGACTGCTGAACAATCTGCCCTAAATTAGCAAAAGCAACTTGAGCTCCTTGGTTGAAACTCTGCCAAAGATTCTCAGGCGTTAGGCTGGCAAAGGCATTGTAGATCTCCGTTCCTGTCTGTCTAGCTGAATGAACCAAGGCTGCAAGCTGAGCCTGAATCGACTCTCTAGCGATGACCCAGGCTGAAGTTGTTTGCTCTGACGCACTATGGTTGAGATATCCAATAATCTGAGTGGCTACGCTTGAGGCAAGTGGAATCAGGCTAGTAATACTGAGAGAAATAGCAGCGATCGCTTGATGCCAAGCACCTTGAACAGCAAACCCTGCATCTGTCATCATCTGCACCAAAGACGTCACTAGGGTTCTTGTTAGAACTTGTAACCCTAACTTCAAACCTCCTATCAGTTGTTCACCCAGATCAATCAAGCCTCGTAAGGCAGCAGCTAGTGGCTCAGCCAGAACAACTCGCAACGTCTTAAATAAATCAACCAAGACAAGAGCAGCTCCCACCCACCAAAAGATGCTCCCCAGTAACGTTGATGTCTGCGCTAGTACAGGCAGTAGGGGCGCAAGCACTGGAGCTAGTCGAGCAAATGCGCCTCCCAGCAAAGCAATTCTGGTAAATAGAGCGACGGGGAATGTTTCTTCCAGAAGAATAAAGACGGGGCGGACCTGCTGAGCGATCGCTTGCAACCCTTTCACCAAGGGCACTAGATTATCAAACCGCTGTCGAGCAATGAGGCCAAAGAAGTCGAGCACAGGAGCAAAGAACTTTGGTCCTATCTGTGGCAATTCTCTGGGATTGAGAATGATCTGTTCCAAGATTTGGGAGATTGATCGACCCAAATCACTTGGTATGGCTGCCATCAAAGCACTACGCAACCAAGGAGCCAAAAAGGATTTTAAGAACCGTCCCACTGGTTGAGTAAATTTGTTTCGCAACAAGTCTTCGACTAATTCGGAAAAGCCTAAAACCTTAGCTGTTAAGAGTTTGGATAGGCCGAATGTCCCAACATCCTGCTCAAACGAGAAGGCCAATGCCTCACTCAGAAGTTGAGCTATGCGATTGCCAATTTTTTGAGAACTATAAAAAGAACCCTTACCACTACTTCGTAAGCCATCACTAAACTTGGGCAGGATCTTCTGCACAGCTGCACTCAATAGTACAGTGCGGGTAAGGTGAAGGATAACCTCACCCACATTCGTGAGGATTGATAGGACACCGCTCCAGTGAGATTGAATCCCTTGGGCAGCCGCGCCAAAAACCTGTTGTAGTTTGCTGCCAACCCACTGTGCGCCAGCAACTAAGTAGTCAAGCTTCCCCAAGACAAATCCAACAGTTTCTTCCCACTTCTGACGAATTTGGAATGTAGTACCTGGTGAATTTTCCGCTAAAGCTGAGACCAGGAACCCGCCAACTTGACGAGCGGCTGTGGTCAGTGGTTGCAGGAAGGCAATGAGTTTGCCGACAGTAGCTTGCCAAGTTCCCAAAACCAAATTCATGCCTTTGTGGAGCGGCAACGTCAGAGCATTGGCTAACGCCAAGCCCATCTGTTCTCCTTGCCCAGCAAAATGCTGCCAGATCTGCTGGACTTGGGCGATCGCCTCACCCAACTCATGAAAAGGTACTGTGAGGGTCTGGCCGATTACTTCACCGAAAGGCTGAAATGCTCTAGCAATGCCGACGGTAAAACCTTTGAGCAGGCCATAGACGAAAGCAAAAGGAGCCGCCAACCCACCAATCACAGTTCCTAAAATGCTGATCTTGGGTGTTGCTAGTTCGAGCAAGACATATAGGCTGGCAAGTGCAATACTTAGTGCACTGAGCGGCGCGAGCACAGCAGCTAACTGAGATCCCATCATTCCCAGGACCCCTGTCAATCCTTGGGTGCCAAATGCAGCGATCGCAGTTTCAAAGAATCCTGTGAGCGGCAGCAAACCTCTTGTCATTGCAACTGCTGCAACATTAGAGGTAGCGATCGCAGTTTCGAGCCCAAAGAAAGCCGCAGCACCAGCAGCAATAACCGCCGTTAAAGTTAATGCAGCAGCTGTCAAAGCTCCTGTAATAATGATGGCTGCCTTAATTGGCTGAGGCAGTTGAATAAACTTCGTCATCAAGCCAGAGAGAGCGTTGGTTACCTTAATAACCGTCGGGGCTAGCACCTCACCAATTTCAATCAGCACGCCCTCAGCGGCTGACTGGAAGTTGCGGAAGGAGCCACCGATGTTGTCCTCCATGATCTTGGCTGCCTTCTGCGCTGCCCCCGCTGCCGTGAGGTTAGCAGCGGTTAGATCCTGAATTCCTTTGATGTTGGACAGTAGGGTCTGGACTGCCGGCGTTGCCTCTGTACCAAAGATGGTCTTGATTGCTTTGAGCTGGTCGGCTGCTCCCAAAGTACTGAGGCTAGATTGCAGTTCTCCAAGAATCTGGTCAATCGGTTTGATATTGCCACTGGCATCCGCAATGCTGACGCCCAAACCCTTCATTGCCGTTTTAGCCATGCCAGTGGGAGCCGCAAGGCGGAGAAACATGGCTCGTAGTGCTGTTCCTGCTTCGGACCCGCGAATCCCTGCATTGCTCAAGACACCGAGCAGAGCAGAGGTTTGTTCTAACGTTGCCCCAAAAGCCTTAGCCGGAGGTCCCGCAAATTTGAGAGATTCCCCTAAGTCACTCACATCCAGGTTGGCTTGGTTCGCCGTCAAAGCGAGGACATCCGCTGCGTGAATTGCTTTATCCGCTCCTAACTGAAATCCTCCCAGAACTGAAACAGTGATATCTGTAGCTCGTGCGAGTTCCAGGCTACCAGCAGCAGCGAGATTGAGGGTGCCATCGATCGCAGCAAGTTGTTTATCAACGGCATAACCCGCTTGCCCCAAAAGGACAAAACCAGCGGCAGCATTGGAAGCGCTAAAACGAGTTTGAGCCCCAAGGTCTTTAGCCTTTTGACGAATTTGAGCAAGTTCTTTATTCGTCGCCCCACTAACAGCCTTAACCTGGGACATCTGATCATCAAAGCCAGTGAGAACTTTGATGGATTCCTTGCCAATAGAGAGCAGAGGGATAGCAGCGGCGACAGAGCTAGCAGCCGTTCCTTGAGCGCGGCCCCGCCTTTCCGAGGCGATCGCACTCCGACGCTGTTGCTCAGCAATATCAACTCGATTACGAACAGCAGTTTGCTGAGTCTTAAGTTGAGCTGCAAACTCCCGGCCTGCGGCTGTATCTTTTTCAACCTGCTGCTCTAGCGATTTGAGAGCATTGATGTACTGATGAACCTGCTGAGATGCAGAGCGAAACTGTTTGTCGTCATGCAGGTTGCCAAAGTCGATGTTGCGGCTCTCAGCCCTGAGGGCTCGAAATTCTTGCTTGAGTGCAGAGATCTGTTTTGCAACAACATCTTTGAGATTGCGGGTCTGTTGGGAGACCGTTCCCATACTTACTCGAGTATGGCTCGCGATCGCTTGCAGTTCTCGACCGAGTCCAGATTTCCGTACAGCGCTACTAGCTTGGTGGACCGATTGAATAATCCCACCAAGCTGTTTTTGTACTTGAGACATCGAAGCAAAAGCATTGCCCGATACCCCAAACGAAAATTGCGCTGAAAGCGCGTAGCGGTCGATGCCGTCCACCTGCTACTCTCCCAAAAACAAAGAGAGCGCTCCGGGCGGGCGCTCTCTTCAGGGTTGCCAATTGCTTTTTCAGACGTTAGAGGTCAATGACCTAGAGAAACTTTAACAGAAGGTTCACCTTTAATCAAAGTGTTACTATAATTAGGAAAATATTTTGAAATTAAAATTTTCAAATATGTCGAAACTTTAACAAATTTAGTCCAGTAAATTTAAAAACTTAGTCCACCCCCACCTTAAAAGCCTTACTAGGAGGGGGTGAGTAATTGCGTGTTACTGCAATGCGTCAAAGATTTACTTATTCGAATTATTCCTTCCATTATAACTAGTTATAACCTTTGGCATAAAGTAACGGCTATGGAGGAGAGAAGCTAAATTGTCTCTAGTAGCCTCAGCAGTGCCGTATGAATGAGCAAATTGACTCCTTAATTTTGAATTGGTGCGATAAGCATGGGTGGACGGAGCCAGTAAAAAGAGATGACGTGTGGTGGGCCTTCCAATCCCCACATGATGTTATGCCTATCCCTGTTCCCGTCAGTGAGGCTTTAAACATTTCCATCCACGAAGCGGCAATGGCAACTAGCTCTAGCTTGAACTCAGTGGCGCAAGCGATCGCTGGAATCGCTCGACAAATGAGCCCAGCGATTCAGCATCTTTCAGAGGTAGCTCAGAATTTTGCAAAAGCCTCCTCTGTGGCAGCAGAAAACATGCACCAAGTAACTCAAAATATTGCTGAATTGCATGACCAGTTAAAAGAGAAAGGCTTGTAGCTTTTTGGCCTGGAACTAGAGACAGTCCCGGTTCGCAAGTCACGGAGAGCGAAGTGGTTAGCGGAAATTAAGAGGATTGATCGCTCCGATCAACATTAATACTCCAATTAACTAGTCGGCACAGAAAATCCAAGCCGTTTTTCGGCCTCATATTCCTGACTTTTTAGTCGATCAATTCTCCCCTCCAGTCCAAACTCCATAGCTTTTTTCATATCTTCATAAAGAAACTCAAAGATTTCAGAGAATGGCTCTGTTCCTTCGAGATTAATAGTGAACTCCTTCTCGGAAGGATGTTTTGGAGAACTCAGAAATTTAACAGCACATTTTTCTGACTGATGTTTCACGCCAAGAGCAAAAATCAAGCCTAGTGGAGGCACCAAATTTCTATTCAAGAAACTCTGTCCACAATTATTTACGTTGAAGCCAACAAAACTTTCGTTTGCACCATGAAGATTAACTTGCAACCTAAAGTTAAAGAAACACTCATCATCAATCTGAACTAAATTACGCCAGTAACCGTCTTTTTGAGGCACCCCATTTTCTAAGGGAAACCCGACAAAAATAACATTTCTGGAGTTACATCCTCTGCTTGACTGACAAAACTAAGAAGCTGGGATATGGCTAAGGACAATGAATTCACGCTTTAGGGACTCATCGTATTGGCGCTTGGAAGCAATGGCAGGTTGAGGGTCAGGTGG